>NZ_JBFULB010000001.1:0-54925 GCF_056400545.1 Stenotrophomonas sp. P5_A8
GGGTATGCGTGGTTGCCGGCCAGCGGCCGGCACTACCGGGAACGAAAAGGGCCGCGATCTGCATCGCGGCCCCGTCTTCATTCTGTGCGGCTCACCGTTATTTGGTGATGTCCACCCCGCGGGTTTCCTTCAGGAACAAGCCACCGACCACGACCGTCATCAACGCGATGATGATCGGGTACCACAGGCCGTAGTAGAGGTTGCCGGTGCCGGCCACCAGCGCGAAGGAGATCGCCGGCAGGAAGCCACCGAACCAGCCGTTGCCGATGTGGTACGGCAGCGACATCGAGGTGTAGCGGATGCGGGTCGGGAACAGCTCGACCAGGTAGGCGGCGATCGGGCCGTAGACCATGGTCACGTACAGCACCAGCAGCCACAGCATGAAGATCGTGCCGGGGATGTTGATGCGCGCGTTGTCGGCCTTGGCCGGATAGCCGGCGGCGGTCAGCGCGGTCTTCAACTCGGCACCGAACGCATCGGCCTTGGCCTTGCCGTCTTCCTTGGTCAGCCCGGCCGACTCGTAGGAGGCGACGCTGGCGCTGCCCACGTTGACGATCGCCAGGGTACCGGCGGCGGCCGGCTTGACCTCATACGGCACGCCGGCCTTGGTCAGTGCCGCGGTGGCCACGTCGCAGGAGCTGGTGAACTTGCGCATGCCGACCGGATCGAACTGGAACGAGCAGGTGTTCGGATCGGCCACGACCAGGGCCGGCGAATTGGTGCGCGCTTCTTCGATGGCCGGGTTGGCGAAGTGGGTCAGGCCCTTGAAGATCGGGATGTAGGTGATGGCGGCCAACAGGCAGCCGGCCAGGATGATCTTCTTGCGGCCGATGCGATCGGACAGCCAGCCGAAGAAGATGAAGAACGGCACGCCCAGCGCGAGCGCACCGGCGATCAGCAGGTAGGAGGTGGTGGCATCGACCTTGAGCATGCTGCTCAGGAAGAACAGCGCGTAGAACTGACCGCCGTACCAGACCACGGCCTGGCCGGCGGCGGCACCCAGCAGCACCAGCAGCATCAGCTTGAGGTTACCGTCCTTGAGGCTGTCACGGAACGGGGTCTTGGAGCCCTTGCCTTCGGCCTTCATCTGCTGGAACAGCGGCGATTCGCTCAGCTGCAGGCGGATCCACACCGACACGCCCAGCAGCACGATGGAGACCAGGAACGGGATGCGCCAGCCCCAGGCTTCGAAGGCCTCGTTGCCGAGGAAGTAGCGGCAGGCCAGGATGATCAGCAGCGACATGAACAGGCCCAGCGTCGCGGTGCACTGGATGAAGCTGGTGTACAGGCCACGCTTGTCGGCCGGCGCATGCTCGGCGACATAGGTGGCCGCGCCACCGTACTCACCGCCCATCGCCAGGCCTTGGGCCAGGCGCAGGATGATCAGGATCACCGGGGCGGCGAAGCCGATCGACGCATAGTTGGGCAGCACGCCGACCAGGAAGGTCGAGATGCCCATGATCAGGATGGTGACCAGGAAGGTGTACTTGCGGCCGATGCGGTCGCCGAGGCTGCCGAAGAACGCCGCGCCGAACGGACGCACGAAGAAGCCGGCGGCAAAGGCCAGCAGGGCGAAGATCATGCCCGTGGTTTCGTTGACGCCACTGAAGAACTGCTTGGCGATGATCGCCGCCAGCGAGCCGTACAGGAAGAAGTCGTACCACTCGAAGACAGTGCCCAGGCTGGACGCGAAGATGACCTTCTTGTGTCCCTGGGTAAGTTGCGGTTTTGCGGGTACGGGTGTGGATGACATGGGATGCTTCCCCTCGGTAGTGCCGACCGTAGGTCGGCAATCGCAGTGTTGGTCAGGTGGTTTCTAGTTTTGGAGTGCCGACCGTGGGTCGGCACGCATTCAAAAACTGTATTTGGTGGTGAACTGCAGGCGGTTGATATCGCCCTTGCGACCGTCCTCGATCTCGCGCACGCCGTACATGTATTCCGCGCCGATATCGACCTTGGGCATCGGCGTGTAGAAGATGTTGCCGCGGATGCTCTGCACGCTCTTGG
Source organism: Stenotrophomonas sp. P5_A8 (assembly GCF_056400545.1). Classification (NCBI taxonomy): domain Bacteria; kingdom Pseudomonadati; phylum Pseudomonadota; class Gammaproteobacteria; order Lysobacterales; family Lysobacteraceae; genus Stenotrophomonas; species Stenotrophomonas sp. P5_A8. The sequence goes on from NZ_JBFULB010000001.1 coordinate 2,008, forward strand.
TGACCAGCGGGCCAAGGCTGCCATCGTTGTCGTAGTCGCTGCGCGCGTAGATCAGGTTGGTACGCAGTTTCGGGGTGAAGGCGTGGCGCCAGCCGACGTAGCCGGCCAGCACGCCGGTCGGGTTGAGTTCGTCGCGGGCGATGTCGTAGGCGGTATCGGCGGTGACGCCAAGGCCGACGTAACGGGCGATGCCCTCGCCGCCACTGATCTGGTAATGCAGGGTGTCGGTGCTGCCCATCACCCACTTGCCGCCCAGGGTCAGGCCGCCGCCGATCTTGTCCGCATCGGCATTGGTGGTCTGGTTGTCCACCTTGAGCTGGCGCACGACCGCGCCCACGCCAAAGGTGCCCCAGTCGCCCTTCCAGCCATAGCGCAGGGTCAGATCCGGCAGGGCGCCGCGATCGGAGTTGCTGGCCACGTTGGTCCACGCGCCGGTAATCGGGTTGCGGGTGCCGGTGAGCACGGTGGTTTCCGGGTTTTCCAGCGCGACGCTGAAGCCGCCCTGGGTGTAGCGGATCTGCGCCTGGCGCACGAACAGCACGCCATCGGTGGGACCGACGAAATCGGCCGCTTCCGGCAGCGAGGCCGCATCCATGAAGTTGGACCAGGTCTGGCCGGCCAGCCAGTTGTTCCAGTACATGTAGGCATGCCGCAGGGTGACGCCATAGGTGTTGGTGGCGGTCTGGTTGCCCAGTGAATTGCCGAAGAAGTCCATTTCGAAGAACGCACCGGCCTTGTTGCCGGCGTCACTGACGTTGTCGATGCCCAGGTTGAAGCGCGAGAACTTGGCGTGGGCGTTGTAGTCCACGTCCGAGCGCTTGCCGCTGCCGCCGGCACCGGCGACCGGGGTCTGACCGGGCAGGTACAGCGCGCGCCCGGTGGCATCGTCGGCAAGCTGGCCGTCGCTGGTCTGGGTGGCCAGGAAGTCGGCCTTGATGAAGCCACCGATCTTGACCGTGGTGCCCGGCGCCGCGCCCGGGGTGATGGTGGTGACCTGGATCGGCTGCTTGCCGGCGGGCACCTGCGCGGCCAGCGGCTGCTGGGCCTGCACGGTCTTCACCGCGGTGACCTCGGTCTGGGTCTGGCTGATCTGGCTCTGTTGCTGCTGGCTGGTGTTGACCAGCATCTGCACCTGGCGCTCCAGTTCGGCGATGCGTGCTTCCAGCGCCTTCTCTTTGGCGGTATCGGCGAATGCGACGCCTGGTGCGATCAATGCGACGAACAGGGCGGCCGCCAACGGCCGGCGTGTCGTCTTCAATAAACGGTGGCTCATGTTGCCCTCTCTCCCGGGTGGCAATGCGAACGCCGCGCTGTGCACGGTCCAGCCGACAGTGGGGCCGCCCCGCCCGCAACGGCTATTGGCCATTAGTCGTACTCGCCCGCCGGGCGGGCACGACCCGGACGCCAACGGCGACCGGCAGGTGCCACAGGCACTTGGGTAGGTACCGACCGTTGGTCGGTACGCTCTTCCTCACAGATAGCGCCACGCCCCCTTGCCACGGGCCCAAACGCACCCGGCACCCACCGACAGCCGCTTGCTGCCCACACCGCACGCTCCAACCTGACCCGTTCCCGGCGTTCCTGCCGCGTTCGACCATGGTCTAACCACCCAGCCACCGCGAAGCAGGGTGGATGCGGCAAACTGAGGGGGAGAGGTCGCACCTTATGTTGCGACCGCACAACCCAAGTCCTGTTGCAAGTGAGGGTGCCATGGCTGATCTTTACCCCGTCAAGGCGGATTTTTCCGCCAAGGCGCGCATTGACAAGAACACTTACGAACAGCTGTATCGGGAGTCGCTGGAAAACCCCGATGCGTTCTGGGGCAAGGCCGCCGAGCGCCTGCAGTGGTTCAAGAAACCGACCACGATCAAGAACGTCAGCTACGATCTCGACGATTTCCGCATCCGGTGGTTCGAAGATGGCGAGCTCAACGCCAGCGTCAACTGCCTGGACCGCCAGCTTGATCAGCGTGGCGACAAAGTCGCCCTGCTGTTCGAACCGGACAGCCCCGATGCACCTGCGCAGGGCGTCACCTATCGCGAGCYGTATGAGCGCGTGTGCCGGCTCGGCAATGCGCTGCGCAACCTGGGCGTCAAGAAGGGCGACCGGGTCACCATCTACCTGCCGATGATCGTCGATGCGGCCGTGGCCATGCTCGCCTGCGCGCGCATCGGTGCGGTGCATTCGGTGGTGTTCGGCGGCTTTGCGCCCAACTCGATCGCCGACCGGGTGATCGACTGCGCCAGCAAGCTGATCATCACCGCCGACGAAGGCCTGCGTGGCGGCCGTCGGATCCCGCTCAAGGCCAACGTCGACGCCGCGCTGAAGTTGCCGGGCACCACCACCGTGGAAACCGTGCTGGTGGTGCGCCACACCGGCGGCGCGGTGGACATGCAGGCCCCGCGCGACCGTTGGTTCCATGACGTGGTCGATCCGCAGCCGGCGCAGTGCGAGCCGGAACGGATGAACGCCGAGGACCCGCTGTTCATCCTCTACACCTCCGGTTCCACCGGCAAGCCCAAGGGCGTGCTGCATACCACCGGCGGCTATCTGCTGTACGCCGCCTACACCCATGAAGCGGTGTTCGACCTGCGTGAGGATGACATCTACTGGTGCACCGCCGACGTCGGCTGGGTCACCGGCCACAGCTACATCGTGTACGGTCCGCTGGCCAACGGCGCAACCTCGCTGATGTTCGAAGGCGTGCCCAACTTCCCGACCACCTCGCGGTTCTGGGAGGTGATCGACAAGCACAAGGTGAGCATCTTCTACACCGCCCCGACCGCCATCCGCGCGTTGATGCGCGAGGGCGATGCACCGGTCAAGCGTACGTCGCGCGCTTCGCTGCGCCTGCTCGGCAGCGTCGGTGAGCCGATCAATCCCGAGGCCTGGCGCTGGTACTACGAGGTCGTCGGCGACAGCCGCTGCCCGATCGTGGATACCTGGTGGCAGACCGAGACCGGCGGCATCCTGATTTCGCCGCTGCCCGGTGCGGTCGACCTCAAGCCGGGCTCGGCCACGCTGCCCTTCTTCGGCGTGCAGCCGGCGCTGGTCAATGCCGAGGGCGAGATCCAGGACGGCCCCACCGAGGGCAACCTGATCATCCGTGATTCGTGGCCGGGCCAGATGCGCAGCGTCTACGGCGACCACCAGCGTTTCATCGACACCTACTTCCGCACCTACCCGGGCAGCTATTTCACCGGCGATGGCTGCCGTCGCGACGAGGACGGCTACTACTGGATCACCGGCCGCGTGGATGATGTGATCAACGTGTCCGGCCACCGTATCGGCACCGCCGAGGTGGAAAGCGCGCTGGTGTCGCATCCGAAGGTGGCCGAAGCGGCCGTGGTCGGCTTCCCGCACGACATCAAGGGCCAGGGCATCTACGCCTATGTGACCCTGATCGCCGACGAGACGCCCAGCGATGAACTGCACAAGGAACTGATCGCCTGGGTACGCAAGGAGATCGGTCCCATCGCCGCGCCCGACCACCTGCAGTGGGCGCCGGGCCTGCCCAAGACGCGTTCGGGCAAGATCATGCGCCGCATTCTGCGCAAGATCGCCGAGAACGCACCGGACCAGCTTGGCGACACCTCGACCCTGGCCGATCCGTCGGTCGTGGCCTCGCTGGTGGAAGAACGCAAGGTGAGGTAGTTCCGCGGCACCAGGCGCAGGATGGGACCGCGGCATCGCGTGTGCGCTGCCGCTCCCACGATCCGCAAACGGATCGTGGGCCTGGTCTCCCCAGCACCCACGCCCCGCCGCTTCGCGGCCGCCCCCTGACTCAGGGGGCTGTCATCTCGATACACTTTTCGTTGCGTCGCTGCACGCCTCCGCAACATGGCCCCCACCATGACAACGCTCCTGATTGCCGATGACCACCCGCTGTTCCGCGAAGCCCTTCGCGGTGCCGTGCAACGCGTCATCCCTGGCGTGCAGCTGTTCGAGGCTGACAGCGTGGAAGCGCTGTACCAGCTGGCCGACCAGCACACCGACGCCGACCTGGTCCTGATGGACCTCAACATGCCCGGTGCGCAGGGATTCAACGCGCTCGTGCACATGCGGGCACTGCACCCGCAGCTGCCGGTGGTGGTGGTGTCGGCACGCGAAGAGCCGACGGTGATGCGCCGCGCGCTTGACCACGGCGCGTTCGGGTTCATCCCCAAATCCGCCGACTCGGACACCATCGGCCACGCGCTGGGGACGATCCTGGACGGGGAAACCTGGGCCCCGCCGGAAGCGCACAACGTGCCGCAGACCGGGCGCGAGGAGCGCGAGATCGGCCAGCGCCYGCGCGAGCTCACCCCGCAGCAGTTCCGCGTGCTGCAGATGCTCGGCGCCGGCCGCCTCAACAAGCAGATCGCCTACGATCTCAACGTGTCCGAGGCGACGATCAAGGCGCATGTCACCGCGATCCTGCGCAAGCTCGGGGTCACCAACCGCACCCAGGCGGTGCTGATGGCCGGCAAGCTGGCCATCGATGAAGAACAGATCGTGTTGCCGCCGGAAGAGGAATAGAGCCACGACGTGCGTGGAGGGCGTGGTGCCGGAACGAAGAGCAGCCGAGCGTGGCTCGGCTCTACCCCGCCCCGGCTATGACATCTGCGGCGTTGGAGCAGCCGAGCATGGCTCGGCTCTACCCCGGCCCGGCTATGACATCTGCGGCTTCGGAGCAGCCGAGCATGGCTCGGCTCTACCCGCCCCGGCTTATAGCCGGGGCTATGAAATCCAGCGTTACCTGCGCAATTGCCGGTGAACGCTCCAATCCGCTGGCCCGGTGCTAAGCTTCGCGTCCCCTTGGGGAGTAGCCGGTTTCCTGCGATGAGGAAACGCCCGTATCAACATACTCGGCCAGTGCGCCGTGGTGCGGGCAACCATGATGGTTGGCGAGACCAGCGGTCCGCGTGCGCAACGTCAGGTTGGGCGCGAGCGCGGTCCGTTGCCTGACATCGCCCAACCTGCTGTGACCCTCAATGTCCCCCCTTTCGATCCTGCTGATCGGCTTTGCCATGTCCACCGATGCCTTCGCTGCGGCGATCGGCAAAGGCGCGGCCATGCGCAAGCCCCGCTTCCCCGATGCGCTGCGCGCCGGCCTCATCTTCGGCGTCATCGAAGGCATCACCCCGGTGATCGGCTGGCTGCTCGGCCGCGCGGCCCTGCAGTACGTGGAAGCCTTCGACCACTGGATCGCCTTCGGCCTGCTGGGCGCGCTGGGCGTGCACATGATCATCAACGGCATCCGCCCCGATGAGGGTGGCGAGGGCGACGACGAGGACACCCGCAAGCACCACGGCTTCTGGCGGCTGGCCGTCACCGGCTTTGCCACCAGCATCGATGCGATGGCCGTCGGCATCGGCCTGGCCTTCATCGACGTCAACATCGGCGTCATGGCACTGGTCATCGGCCTGTGCACCCTGACCATGGTCACCGCCGGCATCATGCTTGGCCGCGTGCTGGGCAACCTGGTCGGCAAGCGCGCGGAAATCGTCGGTGGCGTGATCCTGATCATCATCGGCGCCACCATCCTGTACGAACACCTCAGCGGCGCCATGGCCTGAGGCAGGACGCCACGCACCGCGCCGCTACATATCGCTGCGCGGTGCGTGGAACGCAGCCAGGAACGCCCGCAACGACGCCGGCTTGATCGGCTTGGTCAACAACCGGTAGCCGCGCTCGCGCGCCATCCGCTTCAACTCGTCGCGCCCGTCGGCAGTCAACAGCGCACCGGGAATCGCCCGCCCGGCCTTGTCGCGCAGCGCCACCAGCGTATCCAGTCCATCCAGGCGATCGTGCAGGTGGTAATCCACCAGCATCACGTCCGGCTGCAGGTCCACCTTCTCCAGCGCCTGGTCCACGGTGCTGGCGGTGATCACCTCCACCCCCCAACGTCCCAGCAGCGCGCGCATGCCGTCCAGGATTTCCTGGTCGTTGTCCACGCACAGCACGCGCATGCCCGCCAGCGAATGGGTGCGGGCCGGCGGCGCAGTGGGGGCGCTGGCGGCGGCGAACGGCAGCACCAGGGCCTCCACCCGCGGCAGCATGATCGAAAACATGCTGCCGCTGCCCACCCGGCTGCGCGCGTTGAGGCGGTGGTCGAGCAGGCGCGAGATGCGCTGGCAGATCGACAGGCCCAGCCCCAGCCCCTGCTCGCCCCAGTCGAACGGCTGCTGGTAGCGGTGGAACTCGTCGAAGATCTGCTGCATGTGGTGTTCGGGGATGCCCGGCCCGGTATCCCAGACCTGCAGTTCCACTTCATCGCCACGATGGCGTACCGCCAGCACGATGCGACCTTGCCGGGTATAGCGCAATGCGTTGGCCAGGAAATTCTGCAGCACCCGGCGCAGCAGCCGGCGGTCGCTGCGGATCCACGCCGGCCGCGCGAACAGATCCATGCGCAGCCCGCGTCCGGCCGCGACCGGCGAGTACTGCGCGGCGAGTTCGCGCATGAGCACGCTCACGTCGAAATCGCCGATGACCGGATGCAACCCACCGGCGTCCAGTCGCGATACATCGAGCAGGCCGTCCAGCAGCTCTTCGGCCGCACGCAGCGAGGCATCCACGCGCTCGGCCAGGTGCCGTTGCTCTTCGTTGTGGTGGTGGCTCTCGCGCAGCGCCGAGGCGAACAGCCGCGCCGCGTTCAACGGCTGCAGCACGTCATGGCTGATCGCAGCCAGGAAGCGGGTCTTGGACTGCTGGGCCACCTCGGCCTCGTGCGAGCGCTCGGCCACGCGCTGCTCCAGGGTTTCGTTGGCCTCCAGAAGTGCGCGTTCGGCGTGCTTGTAGTCGGTGATGTCGTTGTAGCTGGTCACGTAGCCGCCGCCGGGCAAGGCCTGGCCGCGCATTTCGATCACTTTGCCGTCGCTGCGGGTGCGCTCGAAGATGTGCGGTGAGCCGGCGCGCATGTAGCCGATGCGCCGGTTGATCTGCACCTCGATGTCACCCTCGCCCAGCTCGCCACGTTCGGCGTTGTAGCGGATCAGATCCGCCACCGGGCGTCCCACGTACAGCATCCCGTCGGGGTAGCCGAACATCTGCTGGTAGCGACGGTTCCAAGCGGTCAGGCGCATGTCCGGGTCGACCACACTCACCCCGGCGCTGATGTTCTCCAGCGTGGTGGACAGGATCTCGCGGTTGAAGCGCAGCTCCTGCCCGGCCTCATCCAGCACCGCCACCACTTCGCCCAGGTCCATGCCCGAGCCCCGCAGCAGGCTGGTCAGCAGCAGGCGCGCCGACGCTGCGCCGATGGAGGCGGCCAGCAGGCGTTCGGTGAACTGCACCCAGGCGCGGTCGGCCGGCGCGGAGGCCTGCAGCTCCCGGCCCATCGACTGGGCCTGCTCGAAGAACGAGCGCCGTGCATGGCGGTCACCGACCACGCGCGAGGCCAGCGCGAGCAGATCGCCGACATGCACGTTGCCGGGCCACGCACCGGCCACCGACGGCCGTTGCGCATACGGGTCCAGGAACGGTGCCGCGCGCAGCCGCTCGTCGACGCCCGGGCGCCAGCGCACCGAGACCAGCACCATCGCCGCCACGTTGACCAGCAACGACCAGAACGTGCCGTGGGTCAGCGGATCCCAGCCGCTCATGCCGAACAGATGCTGCGGCTGCAGCCAGCCCAGGCCGAACGGACCGCGCACCAGCCAGGCCGCTTCCATCCAGCCGGCATGGGTGAGCGCGGGCAGCAGCAGCGTGTAGACCCACGTACCAAAGCCCAGCAGCATGCCCACTTCCACGCCGCGACGGCTGGCCCCGCGCCAGTACAGGCCGCCGATCAGGCCCGGCGCGAACTGCGCCACCGCCGCGAACGCCATCAGCCCGTACGAGGCCAGCGTGCTGTCATTGCTGCTGCCGCGGTAGTAGCTGTAGGCCACCAGCGCCAGCAGCAGGATCGCGGTGCGGCGGATCCACAGCACGCGCGAGGCGACGTCGGCCGCTTCCTGGTGATCGCCGCTGCGACGCAGCAGCACCGGCATCACCAGGTCGTTGCTGACCATCGTGGCCAGCGCGATCGAGGCCACGATGACCATGCCGGTGGCGGCCGAGAAGCCGCCGACATAGGCCACCAGCGCCAGGAACTTGCGTCCTTCGGCCAGCGGCAGGGCCAGCACCATGCTGTCGTCGGCAACGCTGCCGCCGGTGCCGAACAGGGTCACCCCGGCCGTGGCGATGGGGATCACCATCGCCGAAATCACGATCAAATAGGCGCCAAACATCCAGCGCGCGCGGCGGATGTCGCGCACGTCGCCGCACTCGACCACCGCCACGTGGAACTGGCGCGGCAGGCAGATGATCGCCAGGAAGCTGAGCAGCGTCTGCGAGATGAAGCCGACCGGTGGCAGTCCGGCGAACAGCGTATGCGCCGACTGCAGTACCGCATCGGTGCGGTCGTTGAGCCACAGATAGGCAAACAACCCCAGCGCGACCATCGCGATCAGCTTGATCAGCGACTCCAGCGCGATGGCCAGCATCATGCCGTGGTGGTGTTCGGTGGCATCCACCTGGCGGGTGCCGAACAGGGTGGCGAACAGCGCCATCAGCAACGCCACGTACAGCGCCGGATCGGTGAAAAAGCCGGTCGGCCCGACGTTACCGGTCAGCACCTGCAGGCTCATCGCCACCGCTTTGTACTGCAGCGCCAGGTACGGCACGATGCCGATCAGCGCGATCACCGCCACCAGCGCGGCCAGCCGCCGCGACCGGCCGAAGCGGGAAGAGATGAAGTCGGCGATGGACACCACGTTCTGGCTGCGGGCGATCAGCGCCAGCCGCTCGATGATGCGCCAGCCGAACAACCACAGCAGCAGCGGGCCCAGGTAGATCGGCAGGTAGCCGATGCCGTTGCGCACCGCCGTGCCGACCGCCCCGTAGAACGTCCACGACGAGCAGTACACCGCCAGTGCCAGGCTGTAGACCACCGGGCGCAGCCACGGCCGGTCCGGGTACATCGGGCGACGGTCGCCCCACCACGCCACGCCGAACAACAGCGCGGCATAGGCCACCGATACCAACAGCAGGATCCAACTGGAGACCACGGGGTGATTCCGTCAGGGCAGGGGCCAGTGTAGCCGGTGGCGCAGGTGCCGCCGGCTACACGGGTTGCTCACGACCGTTGCACCGTCGGGGCAGCGCGCGCCGGCAGGCGGATGTCCACGCAGGTGCCGTGGCCCAGGCGGCTTTGCACGTGGATGCGGCCACCGGCGGCGGCCACCAGGCTGGCACTGACGGCCAGCCCCAGCCCGGTGCCCTGCCCGACCGGCTTGGTGGTGAAGAACGGTTGCAGGCAACGCGCACGGACCTCATCGCTCATGCCCAGGCCGGTGTCGCTTGCCTGTATCGACACCTCGCCGACGCTGGGCAGCCACGCCAGCACCAACGCGAATCGACCGCCGTCGGGCATGGCCTGCCCGGCGTTGACCGCCAGGCTGAGCAGGATCGATTCCAGCTGCGCTGGATCGAAATGGATGCAGCATTGCCCCTGCCCGGTAACGACGTCGCAGTGGATGCCCGCGCCGAAGACTTGCCGCAGCGTCGGCGCCATCGCCTCCAGGGTCGCAGCAACATCGAGCAGCTGTGGCCGGCTCGCCTCCAGCCGGCTGAAATCCAGCAGCCGCCGGCTGACTGCGCTCGCGCGTCGGGCGGCCGAGTCGATACCCTGCAATGCCTCGGCCACCGCCGCCGGATCCTGCGCGCGGCGGGCCTTGCCTACATAGCCGTGCACCAGCGCCAACAGGTGATTGAAGTCGTGGGCGATGCCGCTGGCCAGTCGGCCCACGTTGTCCATTTTCATGGCATGCACCAGCTGGTCGCGCGAGCGTTCCTTCTCCTGCATTTCCAGCTGCAGCTCATCGCGCTTGCGCGCCAGCGCCACACCGTGCTGCCGCGCCACCTGCAGGCTTTCGCGCAGGCCGGTGACGCTGTGGTGCAGCAGCCAGGCCACCAGCACGCAGCCGAACACGCAGACGCCCAGGTCGGTGACCACGTGGGCGACGCGGTCGGCGCGGAACAGGATGCCCGCCAGGTCGATCCAGGCGCCCAGCAACATCGCCAGGCACGCCCACAGCGTGGCCCAGCGCAACGCCGCTGCGCCCAGCAGCGCCGCTACGAGCAGCACGGGCACCAGTTGCACCAGTTGCACCCGCGACAACGCCGCCAAGCCCCAATACCCTTCGGTGACCGCCAGCAACAGCAACTGGCCCGCCACGAACAGCGTCGCCGCACGTACCCCATGCCCGCGCCGCTGCTCGACCAGGCAGGCCACGCATACCACCAGGTGTGCGCTGGCCAGGGCCAGCACCAGCGTGTCCACCCCGTCGCCCAGGCGCAGCAGCAACCAGCTGGCGATCAGCAGGTGGAAGGCGGCCACGAGCAGCCATAGGCCGCGCAACATGGCATCGGTGCGTGCGCCCAGGCCGGCGGCGACGGCGTCGGGAGCCATGACGGGGCGGTCAGATACGGGGGGAAGCGGCATGTACGACGGGTCCGAACGGGCCAAAGGCGTCAATTTTTGTCGACAACGCCGGTATATTAGCCTTCTACGATCCGGCACCCCGATTCGCTGCAGCATCCTCGCAGCCACGCCCGCCCCCGCCGGATCACCGCCAGGATGTTGTGGACCATGAACTGCTTGTCGCTTGTCCGGCGCAGTCTGCCTGCGCTGCTGTGCGTTGCCGTTGCCCTTTCCACCCCGCCTGCGCAGGCACAGCGCGCCGGCGCTGGCATGCCGTTGGTCGCCCAGGTGGAGCAGTGCAACGCGCTGCTGGCCAGCACCCCGGAGACATCGCTGCAGATCGCCAAGGCGTTGCTGGCACGACCGACACTGCCTACCTCGGTGGAGATCGGCGCGATCGCGTGCCTGGGGATGGGGCTGCGTTCGCAGGGCCGCCTGGAGGAGACCGCGGGCCTGCCCGAGCGCCTGCTGGCCGCCGTAAAACACACCGATGCCACCGCCGAGGACACCCTGCGTGCGCGTTCGATGGCCGCGCACCTGCTGTTGTGGCGCGGCGACCAGGCCCAGGCGCTGGAGCTGACCCGCACCTTCCTTGACGAGTCAGTGCGCACCCGCGATGTGCACGGACAGATCAGTGCGCTGATGCAGATCGCCATGATCCGCGGCGATGCCATGGGCGATGCGCAGGGCGCGTTGACCTACCTGCAGAAGGCCGCCGCGCTGAGCGAGCACCTGCGCCGGCCGCCGAACCCGGGCGACATGCTGATCCACTACAACGTCGGCTATGCGCTGCTGTCGATGCAGCGCTACGAGGAGGCGCAGACGGCCTTCGATCGTGCTGCCGCGATCGGCGCGCGCCTCAGTGGCCAGGACCTGCTGATGCACCGCATCACCAGCCACCGGGCCGAGATCCGGCGCGTGCGCGGTGAGCTGGACCAGGCCCAGAAGGGCCTGGACCAGGCCCTGGCCTGGCAGACCACGCAGGATGCACAGGGTCGGATCATCACCCTGCAGCGCCTGGCCCGGTTGGCGCTCGACCGCGACCAGGCAGCCAAGGGCCTGGCCCTCGCCGAACAGGCGCAGACGCTGGCCGACAGCGGCAACTTCACGGATGAGATCCGCCATGGCCTGGACGTGCTCGGCGATGCCCATACCCTGCTTGGCCAGCGTCAGCAGGCATTGCAGGTGGCCCGCCAGGCGCGCGAACTGGATCAGGCACGCAGCAAGGGCGACACCCTCAACCGCCTGGCCAAGCTGCAGGCCAGCGCGGAGCGCCGCATCGCACCGGCCGAGGTCAATGCCGAACAGGACCTGGGCCGCGTACGGGTGGTCCGCAACAGCGCGGTCGCCGCGCTGCTGGCCGTACTGGCGATCGCCGCGTTCCTGATCCTGCGCCTGCGCCGGCAGCGACGCGAACTGGCGGCGCTGAGCCGGACCGATGCGGTCACCGACCTGCCCAACCGGCACGAAGCCGAACGCCTGCTGGGCGATGCCCGCGCGTCGGGCCAGCGGCGCAGCGCGCTGCTGCTGCTGGAAATCGACGACTTCAAGGCACTCAACGACCGCCACGGCCAGGCCGGTGGCGATGCCCTGCTGCGTGCGGTGGCGCGCTGCCTGCACAGCGCCGTGGACCGCGGCGACCTGGTGGCCCGCTGGGGCGGCGCCCGGTTCCTGGTGGCACGCCACGATACCTCCGACGCCGCCGCGCAGGCGCTGGCCAACCACCTGCGTACCCGCATCGAGCGCCTGCTGGTGGAGATCCGGCCCGGGCAGCCGATCACCCTCAGCGCCAGCCTTGGCGTGGCCCCGCTGCCGCTGTTCGCCGATCAATCCGGGCAACTGGACGACAGCCTGCGCGCGGCCGACCGCGCCCTGCAGACTGCGCACCGCAGCGGCCACAATGCCTGGGCCAGCCTCTGGGGCGCGGCCATCGGCATGGAGGTCGATCTACACAACCTGCTGCACGACCCGACCGAAGCGCAGGTGCTGGGCTGGGTGACGCTGGCAGGCAGCCGGCCGATGCCGTGGATGCCGCCACGACCCGAGCCCGTGCGGCCCAGCGCGGCCGCCACCGAGGCGACGACCGGGCAGCGCGGCTGAGGCCCTGTGACGTCAGCGCGTCACGTCCAGACGCACTTCCACCCGGCGATTGGGCAACAGGCATTCCAGTAGCGCCGCGCGCGGGCGCACGCCATCGCACTGCTGCACCTGCTGGGTATCGCCGCGGTACTCGTAGTGGATCAACGCCGGATCGATGCCGCGGCCAACCAGCAGATCGCGCACGGTGCGGGCCCGCCGCTCGGACAACGCCTGGTTGGCATCGAAGCCACGGCCCTGCAGGCGGTCAGCGTGCCCGACCAGCGCGATGCCGCGCAGCTGCAGCGCTTCACTGCGTACGCTGGCCAGGGCGCGGTCCACGCTTTCCAGCGAGTAGGTGCGGATGTCGCGGTAGCCGTCGCGGTCGAATTCGAACAGCACGTTGGCCACCAGCGGAATCGGCGCCGACGCAGCCGCCGTGCCCGCGTTGCATTGGCGTGCCGCCGCTTCGGCATCGTTGACCAGCTCCTCGGCGATCTGGATGTACGGCTTGGAATGACGCCACTGCTGCTGGTTGAACTCGTTGCCGGCATGCACCAGCTCGACCTCGCCACAGGCCACCTGTTGCTGCGCGCAACTGAACCCCGGCGCGCCATGCAGCACGCGCAGGCGCTGCCACAGGTCATCGCGCAGGTACTTGGCGCCATTGACCAGCGGGGTGTCGGTCGGCAACGGCGCGGCGCCCTGCTCCATGCCCACGATCAGCTTTTCCGACTCGCTCAGCGCCTGCTGCGGGAAATCGCTGCGGTCATTGCGGCTGTACTCGTGGAAGGACACGTCCAACCAGCACTGCGCCTTGGACAGGTGGTAGTCGCGGATTGGGCGGCCGCCGTCGTTGAGCGCCTGGATGCGGCCCTGGGTGGCCTCGTAGGCCTGGTGGTCGGCATGGATGGCCGCGTCGGTGATGCGCTGCTGCTCAGGCAGCAGCCGGGTCTGCTGGGCATTAGCGGTACCGGCCAGCGCGGTGGCGATGGCCGCCACCAGCAGCGCGGGGACAACTCGGGAAATCGGGGAAAGCGTGGTCATCGGGGCATCCTCAGCGTGCCGGGTCGCGGTAGCGGACAGGGTCCGGCCGGAAAAGGTCTTCATCGAACTTGAAGCGAAGGCGCACGAACACGCCCTGCTGGGTGTACTCGTAGCCGTTGAGATCGCGGTCGCCGGTAAAACCGCTCCAGTTGTAACCGGCCGACAGCCACAGGTTCTGGCGCAGCAGGCGCCCCACTTCCATGCCCCAGGCGTACTGATTGGCGCCGGTCTGGCCGCGGAAGGTGGCGCCGAGCACGCCGATGTCCCAGTTCTCGGTGATGTCATACACCACCCGCCCGGACAGCAGCACCGCGTGGAAGCGGCTGTCGACGCGCACGCCATCGCTGTAGGCGAACTGGTCCTGCTGCCACTTGCCGGCGACGCGACCGGTCAGCCACCACGGCCGCGACGGATGCCAGTCGGCGTGGGTGGAGACGATGTGTGCTCGCGTGCGCACGTCCTGGCTGCTGCCATCCACGGCCGCGCCATCGGACAGGGTCAGCCCGCTCTCGTCGCGCTCGAGCTTGTACTCATAGCGGGCCAGCGCGTTGATCCGGTTGCGATCGGTATCGCGGTAGGCCAGGCCGAGCTGGAAGCGGTCCTGCAGCACGTCGCCACGGGCGTCGTAGCGGGTGCTGAGCAGGTAGTTGCGGGCCAACAGCGTCCAGTCGCGGCTGAGCTTGCGGGCCAGCATGGCCTGCAGCAGCGTGGTGTTGAACGCCTCGTTGGTCGCCGTGTCCGGCACGTCTTCGGAGATCCGGTGCTCGGCGCGGATCGCACCGCGCCACAGCGGGTTGGCGCTGTAGTCCAGCGCCAGCGCCAGGCCGGTGGTGTCGCCCGCGCTTCCGTCGATCACCTTGACGTGTTCGGCCGAGCTGCCCAGGCGCAGGCCTTCGGCGATATCCCACGTATTGCGGATGCCCGATGCGGCCTGGACGTCACGGCCACTGATCGAATCCCGCAAGCGGTACTCGCTGAAGGTCTGGGTATCGCGCAGGTAGCTGCTGTCGATGCCGAACACCAGCGCGTCGGCCTCGCGGTCGGTGGTGGTGATGCCATAGGCGCTGGTCAGTCCGGTCTGCTTTTCATATCGCCCGTAGACGCGGCTGCGTTCGAATACCTGGTAATCCAGGCCAGCCGCCAGGCGCTTGCGGTCTTCGCCGCTGACGCTCTGCTCCACCTCGGCGCCGGCGCTGAGGCGATCGCTGATGCGATACCCCAGACCGATGCGGGCACTGTCCGATTCCAGCTCGGTGCCTACTGGCAGATCACTGGTGATCGGGCTGCCGCTGCTGTTGCCGTTGATGACCATCAGCCCGGTGAGCGGATCGAGCGCCTGCTGGCCGTAGCCGAGTGCGCCGCCGCCGCTGCCGGTGGCAAACCCACCGGTGAGCCCGCCCGCATCGCCGAAGGGGACGCCCGACGACCACGGCGAGGTCACGCCGATCGTCTCGCGGATGCTGCGCACGCCCAGGTCCACGGTAAGCCGCTCGCTGGCGCCGATGCGCACGCCGGCACCGCCGGCATCGCGCTTGCCGCCGTCCGGGTTGCGATCTTCGCTGCGCAGGCCTTCGGCGTAGAGTTCCAGCCGCGGACCGACCCGGTAGCCGAGCCTTGCATTGTATTCGCCACGGCCGCCGTACAACGGCGCCGCCGGATTGTTGAAGGCCGGATCGGTGCGGGCGGCGAACAGACGCGCGTCGAAGCGCGCCCCGTCATGCGCGAACTCGACCCGCCACGCATCGCCCTCGACCTCGCCGGTGACGTCCTTGAGCCCCTGCGAGGTGACCTGGTTGATGGTGTTGGTGTTGACCTCGCTGCGGGTCCGCGCGAACTCGGCTACCAGCAGCGTGCTGTCGCCGAAGCGGTAGCTGGCATTGGCGCTGCCCATGCTGAACTCGGCGTACGGGTTGCGATCATCGACCACCGCCGCGCCCACTTCCATGCGCTCGCTTAGTTTCACCTGGGCATCGGCGCCGACTACCCAGAACTTCTCGGTGTCCTGGTCCAGCTCGTAGGTGATGCGGAGCGAGACCGTGTTGAGGTCGCTGTCGAACGCCGGCAGGAACTGGTTGAGCAGGATGCGCCCGGAGAACGGCTCGAAGCTGTAGTCGACCAGCCGCGCCAGCGCACGCACCGAGACGATGCGGGTGGGCTGGTTGCGGTCGCGCACGATCACTTCCACCCGCTCGCTGCCTTCGAGCACGGCGTTGTTGCGCAGCGCGTACGGGCCGCTGCCCTGGCTGCGGAACTCCTCGATCACCTGGCGCAGCGAGTCCTGCATCGCAAATACGTTGCTGCGCACGCGCTCGCTTTCGAAATGCCAACCCAGGCCGGTGGCGGTGCGGTTATAGGTGCCCAGGCTGCGCTGCGGCAGCGCCCCACTGCCGCCGATGCCGGTGGCCGTGGCCAGCCCGTCGCCGGTCTGGAAATCGCCGTACAGCAGGTAGCTGCGGCGGTTGTCCACGCGCACATACAGGCGCTCGGCCGAGCGCGCATCGAAGCCGCGCAGCGATGCGTCGCCGTAGACCGGATAGAACTCCTCCGGCTGGATGTCACGCAGCAGCCGGCCGCGGGTGTCCTTGTCCGAGTCGTAGGCGGCGGTGAGCAGGTACTCGCCCTTGATCCGGCCTTTGACGAAGAACGCGGTGCGCGCGGCGGCATTGGCCTTGCCGTTGTTGAACTGGCGCTCCCAGCGGCGGATATCGCGGTCGAACGCGTCGTCATGGTCCACCGCCGCGACCAGCCCGGCCGTGTTGCGGCGACGGAAGTTGACCACGCCCTCGATCAGGCCGGTGGCCAGCATCTCGCGCATTTCCGGCAGGAAGGCGATGCTGCCCTGCGCGGTCTCGGCGCCGGCGGTGATCCGCAGCAGCACGTCCTGCGGGTCATGCGGGGCCAGCAGGTCGAACTCGGCCAGGCCATCAACCACCTGCAGCTGAACGCCGGGGGTGATCCTGTCGGCATCCAGCGCGCCGGGGCCCAGCTCATCGGTGCGCGAGCCCGGCAGGCGGATGCGACCGCCGCTGTTTTCGATCGTGGCGTAGGTGCTGCCGGTCAGCGCGCGACCCTGTGCATCCAGCAGCTGCACGCGCACGTGCACGGCGCTCTGGCCGTCGGCCGGCACACCGTCGCGGTCCAGCTCGACCACGATGCGGTCCAACGTGCCCGCCGCGGCAACGTCCAGCGCGCGCGGCGCGGCGTCGGTGCTGGTGGCACTGCGCGGATACAGGCTGGAGGCCTCGCCCAGCACCGGGGTGAAGCGGCCCGGCGTGCCCACGCTCTGCGCCATGGCCGGCACGGCAGCCAGCGCACAGGCCAGCAGGCTCAGCCGCGGCAGGCGGGTCAGCGGATGCAGCCGGCTCATGGCGTGGCCTCCGCGGCGGCGCCTGCGGCAGGCGGGGAGGTTCTGGGATGCACGATCGGTCTCTGGTTGGCCGAGTCGGTCGCCTGCTGCGGCGCCCGCGCGGGTTTGCTGTCGAAGCGCAGCGGCGGCTGCCCGGTTTCGGTTTCCGGCGCGCACACCTCGCCCTGGGTGCGGCGCGCCTTGACCTGCTCGAGCACCGGGTTGGCGCAGCTGCCCTCGATGAAATCGGCGCGGTGCAGCTCACCGTTCTTGAGGTCCAGGAACAGGCTGTCGGCATCGCCCAGGTTGCGGTTGCTGCTGGTGGTCAGGCGCGCACCCAGCGGCAGCGTGGCAGCGTCCACTTTGAGGGTGTGGCTCTGCGGCGGCAGGCCGCAGTAGCTGTACTTGCCTTCCGAATCGCTGATCACCCAGGTGCCGTCGGAGAAGTACAGGCGCACCCCCGGGATGCCCAGTTCCTCGCGGTCCTGCACGTGGTTGTTGTTGCAGTCCACGAACACCTTGCCGAGCACGCAGGTCTGGTCGGTGAACACGCCGCCGGTGACCCGCACGCGGTATTCGGCGCGGTTGGAGGGCAGCGCGCCCGGCAGCGGGGTGAGGCTGTCGGTGTTGATGCAGCCGCCGTCGAAGGCGCAGCCGAATGCCTGTGCGCGGTTGATGCCATCGCCTTGCTGTGCACCCACGCCGACCCGCACGCGGTAGGTCAGCACGATCTGGCCACCGACGCTGATCGGCCCCAGGCGGAAGCCCAGCAGCGGGCCCGGCTTGCCGTTCGGGTCGACCACGGCGCGGCCATCGGCACGCGCCGTGCCGTCGATGTAGGTGAAGCCACGCGGCAGCCGGTCGACCACGTTGACGGTGCGCAGCGCGCTGCCGGCGGTCTGGCGCACGGTGATGGTGTACTGCACGGTGTCGCCGATCTCCGCGGTCTGGCGGTCGCCGCTCTTGCTGATCGCCAGCCCGGTGGCCACCGCCGTGTCCAGCGGCAGGTGGTTATGCACGATCGCAGCGGTGGCCGAGCCGCCGAACAGGCCCAGGTAGTACTGGGTAGCCGTGCCTACCGCGCCGGTGGGCGCTGCGGTGTTGGGCTGGACCACGTGGTTGGCGCCGCCGCCGCCCAGCGGCGACAGCGTGCCGTCCTGCGGCGGGATCAGGCTGGATACGAACGCATAGCCGCCCGGCGGGGTCACGCTGAGCTGGAACTCGCAGCGTGCCGGCGCAGCGGGGCCGAACGCGAACTGGTAGAAGCCCTCGCTGCCCACGGTCATCGAGATCGCGTTGCCTTCGATGCGATAGCCACCCTGGGCCGCGTTGAGCACGGCAGTGCGCGGGTCGTAACCGCTGCACAGGCCGACCGGCGACAGGGTCACGATCGAACCCGGGACCGGATCACGCGACACGGCGTCGTAGACCACGCCGGACGGATCCACCGGCAGGCTCTGCTGCGGCAGGTACTGGCCGGGTGCCAACACCACCTCGAGCACGCTGCTGGCGTTGTCGTTGACCTGGCAGGCGCTGGTACCGGCACGCGCGATGGCGCCGGCGGCGTCGCAGGTGGCCTGCACGCCGGCCACGGTCTCGCGGGTGACCGGGTGCGGCCAGACGATGTTCGAGCGCGGGTCGCGGAAGCGGATGTTCCACTTCACCCCCGGCAGCACATCGTTGAACCGATAGCTGCCGTCGGCCGCGGTGACCTGGCTGGCCACCACCTCCCCCGTGGCCGGGTCGACCAGTTCGACGATCCAGGCCGGCAGGCGCTGGTCGCCGCCATCGAGCAGCTGGTCATCGCCGCCCACGTCGTACCACACCGTGCCGCCCACCGAGGCGCTGAGCTGCACCTTGTTGGGCACGCGGCAGACGTTCTGGGTGATCGCCGGATCGCACTCGGGCAACGCGGTGACATCGCCCTCGAACGCGGCGCGCTCGGCCGGGCTGGGGCCATGCGGTGCATCTTCGCCACCGCCCTGGACCAGCACCGCGTTGTGCACGGTGCTGCCATTGGCCGCGTCGGCGCCGACCTTCACCTTGACCGTGATCGCATCGGGCAGGGTCGCACCGGCAGCGATCAGCGTGCTGCTGCGGCACACGAAGCGCTGTGCACCGACCGCGCCCTCGCACAGCCAGCCGTTGCCGGTCGGCGTGTCGAGCAGGGTCAGGCCGACCGGCAGGCGGTCATGCACTTCGTAGCCGGCCAAGGTCTGGCGTGGGCCGATGTTGCGCACCTGGATCTGGTACTCGGCGGCATGGTTGACGGTGAACACCGCCGTGGTGGCGTGCTTGCTGACCACCAGGTCCGGGGTGTCGGCCACTTCGCCGAAGTTGTTCTGCACCGACTGCATGCCCGCGCCCAGCACGACCTGGCTGATCGCCGACGGTACCGTCGTGCGGTCGGTGGCCACGCCGACCACGCTGCCCTGCACGGTGCCCGGGCTGGTGATGCCGTTGGTGGTGTAGGCCGGCTGGTCCGGTTCGGTCAGCACGTAGCTGCCCGGGCGCAGGTTGGGGAAGCTGTAATTGCCCTGCGCATCGGTGCGGGTGGTGAGGTTGACCGGCTGCCCGGCGTCATCGGTGCCGGTCAGCACGATCTGCACGTCGGCGATGCCGGTTTCGTCGGCGTCGATGCTGCCGTTGTCGTTGTTGTCGTAGTACACGCGGCCGGCGATCGAGGCGATCGGAATCTCGCCGAAGTTGTAGGCCGCGGCCGCCTCGTTGCTACCCAGCGCGATCGCGTTGATCGCCGACGGCACGGTGTCCGGCGAGGTCGCGGTGCCGCCCTTGTCGCCGGGCACGGTGATGCCGTTGAGGGTGTTGGTCGGCTGGGTCGGTTCAGTCACCACGTAGGTGCCCGGCAGCAGGCCGACGAAGGCGTAACTGCCATCGGCGGCGGTGGTGGTGGTCAACTGCACAGGCTGGCCGTTGCGGTCGGTGCCGGTGAGCACGATCTCCACGCCCCCCAGGCCGGTTTCGGTCGGGTCGATGACGCCGTCATTGTCCACGTCCAGCCAGACCCGCCCGGCGATCGAGCTGCCGTTGGGGTTCTCGCCGAAGTTGAAATTCTCGCCATCGGCCCCGCGGCCCAGGTCGATCCCGGCGATGCGGTCGGTGTTGGCCGCGTCCGGTCCGCCCGGACTGGCCACGCCGGTGCCCGCCACGCAGGTACCCATGGCGCAGGTCGCGCCACCGATGGTGCCGGCGTTCACGGCGCTAGGACGGTTGGTATAGGGGCCGTTGGGCAACGGCTCGCGCACGCTGTACAGCACGTGCGGGTCCAGGTCGTCGAAACGGTAGTGGCCGTTGGCGTCGGTCTGCACGGTGGCCAGCACCGCGCCGGTGCTGGCGTCCAGCAGCTCCACGCTGGCACCGACGATGGCGCTGTCGGTGCCCACCGTGCGCTGGTTGTTGAAGTCCAGGTCCACATACACGTAGCCGGACAGGCTCGGGCGACGCACTTCGGGGAAGTTGTAGTTCACCGCCACCGCGCCGACGCTGCCGATCGTGCCACCGGGCACGGCCACGTCGGCACCCAGCAGCACCACGTAGCGGCTGTCCGGGCGGCCGGCCTGGTAGCTGTCCGGGTTGAAGGTCGCCGCCTGCGCGCCACTGGTGGGCGGGTCGATGCGGCCATTGGCATAGCCGGTCGGCTGCACTTCCAGCACGGTGTAACCGGCCGCGTCGGACGGGGCCAGGTTGTCGAAGCGGTACTGGCCGTTGGCGTCGGTGGTGACGGTCAGGTTGACCGCCTGGCCGTAGGCATCGGTGCCGCTCAGGCGGATCGACACACCGGCGATGCCGGCTTCACCGGGTTGCACGGTGCCGCCGTTGCCGGCGGCCTGGTCGCTGTCCACGAACACCTTGCCGGCCAGCGACAGGTTGACCACGTCCAGCGGCACATCGACGATGTCGTTGGCCGGGTTCTCGTCGACCTGCTCGGTGCTGATCTGCGCATGGTTGCTGGAACTGCCACGCGGTGCGGTGCTGCCGGCCGGCAGCTGCGGCCACATGGCCGGCACCAGAATGCGGACCTGGCCGGGGTTGCCGGTGGCGAAGGTGGTGTCGCCCACTTCGCAGGTCACCACCCGGTCGAGCACGCTGCACGTGCCGCTGCCATCGGGGGTGGACCCGGCGTAGGCCGGACCCTGCTTCTGCCAGGTGACCGGCCCGGTCACCTGCACACCGGCCGGCAGCGTATCGGTCACCACCGTGCCGGTACCGCGCAGCTGCGCGGTGGCGCTGCGGTCACGCGAGAGGCTCTGGCCTGGGCCATTGTTGACGCCGGTGATGACGTACCAGAACGGCTGGCGCACGGTGACGCCGGCCACGCTGGCCGGCAGTGCCACGCTCGGGGAGGCCCCCGGCGACACGGTCACCATGGTCTTGCGCACGGTCATGTCCGAGCGCATGAACACGCTGGTGGTTTCGGTGGTGCTGTTGTCGGCGCGGTTGGCATCGCCGGCGGTCAGGTCGGCGCCCTGTCGGGTTTCAGCCGAGTGTGTCAGCGCGGTGTTGCTCAAGGTGTCGCCGCCGCCGCCCGGGGCGCTGTCGTAGCGGTAGCGCAGGAACAGCGCGCTCTCCGCGCCGGCGGCCACGGTGCCCTCTTCATTGCTGCCGGCAAAGCCGGCGCCCGGCATCAGGCAGTCCAGCACCATCGCGCTGCTGCCGTTGCCGGTGAACGGGTTGCTGCCTTCCACCACGCTGCAGCCGGCAACGTTGAAGCTGCCACCGGCCGTCGTCGATGCACCGATGAAGGTCACCGTGCGGCCATCCGGCGGCACCAGACTGTCGCGGATGCGGGTATCGCTGGCCAGCGACGGGCCCTGGTTGCCCACCGTCACCCGGTAGGTGAGGTAGTTGTTGGCCGGCACCTGGGGGTCGAAGCCCAGCGGGTCGATGCCACCGGCAAAGCCCTGGTCGTTCTTCTGCACCAGCAGGTCGACCCGGCCTTCGCCGAAGGTCAGCCGCGCTTGCTTGGTGTCATCGGCCGCGGTGCTGACCAGGTTGTAGTTCCAGCTGCCGTTGGCATCGCTGCCGGTGGCGCCATCGGGGAAGCTGAAACCGGCCACGTTGTCGAACACACGCCCGGTGTTGCTGGCGTTGACGTTCGGGCGGATGCCCAGATTGACCGTGTCCACTGCGCCATTGGCCAGCGCCACGGCCGGGCAGGTCAGGGTCAGCGTGCGCGGGCTCGCGGTATCGGTATTGCGGTAGGAAATGCCGCCGGCGGTGTTGCTGGCGGTAATGCCCGTCTCCATCGCGGTGATGGTGCAGGCCTGGTTGTTGGAGGCAAGACGCGCGTTGACCAGCACGAAGCCGCTGTCACCGGCCGGCAGGGTGAAGGTATCGGTGAAGGCGACCCGCGGAATCGCCGACGGGCCCTGGTTGCGGTACTGGATGCGATAGTCGGCGACCACGCCGGCGCGGCCGCTGTTGTCGCCGCTGGTGATCACCTTCTCGACAGTCTGCATGTTGGCCACGCGCTCCACGCGCAGCCAGTCGGTGGCGTAGTTGTCGCTCCAGTCCGATTCGCCCACCGAGCCGGTGATGCGGCCATCCACGCCGACGCCGGCGCGATTGCAATGGAAGTGGCCCGACGCCGGCACCGTGCCGGCCGCCACGCAGGCAGCGTTGGCACCGCTGGCGGCGGTCTTGCCCACGCTGTCGAAGAGGATGCCCGGGGTGTTGCCGGCCGTGCGCAGGCGCAGGCGGATCACCGCGGTGGCGTTGCGTGCCAGCACCGCGTTGCCCGATTCGCAGATCAGGCTGCCGTTGTTGATGCGGCAGTTGGCCGCCGGCCAACCGGCCGGCGCGGTGATGTCCACCACGGTGCGGTTGTTGTCCAGGAAGCCCGGCAGCGGGTCGTTGACCACCACGCCGGCGGTATCGGCACCGCTGTTGCGCACGGTCAGCAGGTACTCGGCCCAGGTTTCGGTGACGCCCACCACCTTGTCGCCGCCGGCTTCGGTGCTGGCGACCTTGGTGATCGACAGGTTGGCCGCATCGTCGGTGGCGCGGATGCCGCTGCCGGCGCAGTCGTTGCTGGTGATCTTGTCCAGGTTGACGCCGCTGTCGGTGGTCGGCTCCAGCGCGGCCGGGCCACCGCCGGGTGCCGAACCGCCGGTGCAGGCATTGTTGGTCAACAGACCGGCCGCGCGCGCACGGGTGGTCATCACCAGCGTGGCAAATGCATTGCCGTTGCCGGTACCGGTAGCGACGGCCACCGGATAGGGGCCGGTGAAATCGCAGGTCACCACCTGACGCGTGCCCGGGGTGTACGCGGCGGGCACCGCCGAACAGGTGAACGGCCCGGTGGTGGCGATGAATTCCTCGCCATCGGCCAGCACGTCCACGATCTGCGCACCGGCGGTGATACGGGCCGGACCGTTGTTCCACAGGCGCAGGGTGGAGGTCATGTTGCTGGCCGAGGTGGTACCGACCGGCACCACTTCGCCGTTTTCGTTGCTGCCCAGCTTGCTCTTGGCCAGGCGCAGGTCGGCGCCATCGGCGAGCACGGTCAGCGCGGTGGTGGCGATGTTGTTGTTGGTGCCGTGGGTGGCATCGTTCGGATCAGGAGTGAGCGCCGACTGGATCTGCACGGTGGCGGTGACATTGCCGGGCGTGGCCGGGGCCGTCGCCTGGATCTGCAGGATGTCCTTGCTGCCGGCCGGCATCGCACCCGTGCGCGTACAGGAGAAGGTGGTCGGGGTCGGGCTGGTGCAGGTCCAGTTGGACGGCAGCGAACCGGTGCCGGTGAAGCTGAAGCCGGCCGGCAGCTGGCCCGTCACGCTCACGCCGCTGGAGGCTTCCGGGCCAAGGTTCTCTGCGGTAACGGTGAACACCACCGGCCCGTCGGTGGCGGCCGGGGCCGGTGAGGCGACCATTGCCACGGTCACGTCGGCACCGGTGGTCACCACGGTGTTGGCAGTGGCCACGTCGTTGTCCGGACGCGGGTCCGGGGTGCCGATGGCGGCCACGCGCGCGGAATTGGTGACCGCACCGCTGGACACGTTGGCCTTGGCGCGGAAGGTGAACGTCCGGGTCATCCCGTTGGCGAGGCTGCCGGCGTGGGTGGCCGTGGTGGTGCCGTAATTGAAGGTCCAGCCGGTGCCGCTGAAGCTGCCCGGGACCACCGCGAAGCCGGCCGGCAGCGTGTCGATCACCTGGAAGTTGGTGGACGGGCTGGGGCCGGCGTTGCGCACGGTGAGGGTGTAGGTCACCTCGCCACCGGCGATCACCGAGGCCGGGCTGCCGCTTTTGGTCAGCGCCAGATCGGCGCCGGCGGTCAGCGTGGTGTTCTGTTCGAGGCGGTTGTTGGCCGGGTTGCTGTCACCGGCGAAGAACGGATCGGCGTTGGTCAGGCTGGCGACCGGCGCGGTCGGGGCCGGCAGGGCGGACGCGTTGCCGATCGCCGCCACCACCTTGGTGGTGCCCGGCTGTGCGTTCTGGGTATCGACCTTGAGCTGGAAACTGATGCCACCGGCGGCCTGGCCGGGGAAACTGGCGTAGCGGCAGACGATGCGGGTATCGGTCTGCGCAGTACAGGCGGCAGGCAACTGGTAGGCGCGGGTATCGGCCGGCAGATCGAAGATCGCCGCCACGCCGCTGGCGGCGGCGGTATCGCTGTTGGACAGGGTGACGTCGTACACCACGATCGCCCCGACCGGGGCCGGATCGCTGCTCGCCGTGCCCGACGCGGTACCGTCGCCGCGCAGCCAGCCGCTGGTCGAGTCCGACAGCTGCGACACGCTGAGGTTGGCCGCCCACGCGGCCGGTACCAGCAGTCCGCCCAGCAGGCATGCGCACAGCAGCTGCCAGCCACGTACGCGCCACGACGAACCCCACGACGATGCGATGCCTGCGACGGCATCCGTCCGAACCTGCTGCTTGTGCACGACTGTTCCCCTGCTGGCGACAAAGCCAGGGCCGCAGCCGCGATTGCAGACCGGCCTCCCTGGCATTCATGGCGCGCCGTCGACGACGGACGCGCGGCCTCGGCCGGTTGGCCGGAGGCGGCAGGGATTCTGGTGAGGACGGCGTGCAAAAGCAGTGCCAGCACCTCACGATTGCTCTCACTTGCTCACACGCACCCATGCGTCGGGCTCAGGACACCTCGTCGGTCCACAGGTAGCCGGCCCCGCGCAACGCGCGCACCGGCAGGGTCAGGCCGATGCCGCCGCGCACCCGCGCACGCAGTCGATGCACCAGCACCTCAAGCCGATGTGGATCGAAGTCCCAAGGCTCATCGGTGACCGCTGCGATCAGGGCTTCGCGTTCGATCGGGCGACCCGGCTCGGCCATCAGTGCGCGCAGGAAGCCACGCTCGGCCCGGGTGATGGCCAATACCGCGCCGTTGGGCGCCCGCAGGTCCCAGCCGTCGGCCTGCATTCGCCAGCTACCGGCGGCAGGTGCGGCATGGGCGATCGGTGCCGCCGTGGGCAAGCGGCGACGCAGGCTGGTGAGTGCGGCGGCCAGCAGGTCGCCATCCAGCGGTTTGACCAGGTAGACATCGGCACCGAGCGAGAGGCCGTGCGCCATCTCATGGGTGCTGCCACGCCCGGTAAGCATCACGATGCCGATATCGGCGATCCGGCGCAGATGCCGGGCCACCGCATAGCCGTCTTCGCCGGGCAGGCCGACGTCGAGCACCACGATGTCGCAGCGGCCCACCGCCAAGGCCCGGTACAGCGCCTCGGCACTGTCCAGTCCCGTCACCTCGGCGCCACGCCAGCGCAGGTCGTCCACGCTGAGCGCCAGCAGCTCCGGATCATCCTCGACCACCCAGACCCGGAGCCCGTGCAGATCCCCCCGTGTCGCCGCCGGCGTCGTGCCGTCGTCCTCGTCCTGCATTGCCACCACGTGTGTGTCCGCTCCCCAGCGCCAGCACCCAGTGTAGGCCACGACCGGCGGTCGTGGCCTACCTGCGGCTCATTCGGCCGGAACGCCCATTTCCTTCAGCAGCTCGGGCGCCGGGTAGACCTTGGCCAGCAGCCAGCGCAGGTAGCGCATGTCCACGTGCACGGCACGCTTGTAGCGCGGGTCGAACCACCAGCTGGCGCTGACCGACTCCCAGTTGCTGTCGAAGTTCAGCCCGATCAGCTCGCCCTTGGCATTGAGCACCGGCGAGCCGGAGTTGCCGCCGGTGGTGTCCAGGTTGGTCAGGAAGTTGACCGTCTGGGTCTTCAGCACCGGGTCGGCGGTGGAGCCGAAATCGCCCTTGGCGATGGCCGCCAGCAGCGGCTTGGGGGCATCGAACGGGTAGGCGTTGGTGTTCTTCTCGACGATCCCGGCCACGGTGGTGACCGGGTCGAAATGCACCGCATCGCGCGGCGACAGCGCCTCGACCTTGCCGTAGCTGATGCGCAGGGTGCGGTTGGCATCGGGGTACACCGCGCGGCCCTGCTTGGCCCGCCACGCGAACAGCGCCTGCATGTAGGCCGGGCGCAGGCGCAGCTGCTCGCCGGCGCGGGTCTTGCTCTCATCGTCCAGGCGCAACTGCGCGGCCACCAGCGGCCCGGCCAAGTCGATCAGCGGATCGCGGGCCAACGGCTTGCCGTCCCGTGCCGCAGCCAGGCGCGACAGACGCTCGGACTCATCGCCCAGGCGGGTGCCGGCGTACAGGCTGTCCAGCGCCTTGGCCAGCGCGGCCGGGGTACGGCCAAAGGCGGCGTCGTACTCGGGCACGCGCTGCGCGTCGGGCAGCTGCTGGTAGCGGGTCAGCAGGGTGGTCAGCAACGCCTTCTCCACTGCCGGCGCGTAGCGGCGCTGCACCTGCTTCAAGGTGCCTTCAATCAACGCCAGATCGCGCTGCTGGTAGCCGCTCTCGCGCTCGGCATCGGGCTTGGCCGACTCGATGCGCAGCCGCTCAAGCATGAGCGCCGAACGCAGCAGCTGGCTCTGCGCCGACAGCAGGTCCAGCAGCAGGTCGCGTTCGCCCACCGATGCGCCCTGCGACAACGACCCGAGCAGGGCCTGGATGTCGCCCTGGTAGCTGGCATCGGTGGCCTTGAGCATCGCCGCTTCGTCGCTGGCGCGCTGGGCCTTGGCATCGCTGCGCACCAGGCCCTCCAGCTCGCCGGCGGCACGCTTGCGGTTGTTCTTCAGTGACTGCAGCTGCGAGGCATAACGCGTGCGCGCCTGTGCATCCTTGGCGCTGGCCGCCTCGATGGTGTCGATCATCTGCTGGAACACCGCCACCCGCCGCGGCAGCACCGCATCGATCTGCCCGGCGAATTCGGCGGCGGTGCGATGGCGGTAGGTGATGCCGGGGTAGCCGGCCAGCATCGCGTAGTCACCGGTCCTGGGCCCATCGATGGCCATCTTCAGGTGTGCCGGCGGCTGGTACGGCACGTTGTCCGGGCTGTACGGCGCCGGCTTGCCGTCCTTGCCGACATACGCGCGCAGCAGGGTGAAATCGCCGGTGTGGCGTGGCCACATGAAGTTGTCGATCTCATCGCCGTAGTTGCCGATCGCGCGCGGCGGCGCGTACACCAGCCGCACATCGCTCAGTTCCAGCTGGCGGATGCGGTAGAAATCGGTGCCGTAGTACATGTCGGCCACGCTGCAGCGCACGTTGCCCTCCTTTTCGCACTCGGCCACCAGCTGCTTGCTGGCGCGGTCGACCGCATCGAAATAGGCACGACCGGTCTGGCCGCGCGCACCGGCCAGCACTTGATCGGTGACCTTGTCAAAGCCGGTGGTGACCAGCACGCGGAAGTCCGGGTTGGCCGCGCGCTCATCGCTGCGGCCCTGGGCGATGAAGCCGTCGTTGATCAGGTCGTGCTCGGGCGAGCTGTTGTACTGGATCACACCCATCGCGACATGGTGGTTGGTCAGCAGCAGCCCGTCGCCGGACACGAACGAGCCGGTGCCGCCACCAGCGCGTACCACCGCGCTCAGCGGCGGCGCGGTGACGTTGGCCAGGTCGGCCGGGTCGCCCTTGAAGCCGGCCGCCTTGAGCGGTTTGGCCAGTTCCGGCAGCTGGGTCGGCATCCACATGCCTTCATCGGCGTGGGCGCCGGCGGCGAGGGTGAGGCCCAGGGCCAAGGCGGTGGGCAGGGCTTTACGTGGCGACATGGGCACATCCGGTACGTCAGAACAGTCGGGAACCTTAGCCTCGGGGACGCTGTGGGGCAACGCCCGATGGTCAGGGGTGCGCGACGCTCCTACAATCGCGTTTTTCTGCACAACGGACGTCCGCAGATGATCGTCGGTATCGACCTGGGCACCACCCATTCCCTCATCGGTGTCCATTCCACAGAAGGCCCCCGGCTGTTCCCCAACGCGCATGGCGAGCTGCTCACCCCTTCGGTGGTCAGCCTGGCCGACGACGCGGTGCTGGTCGGGCAGCCGGCCCGCGACCGCCTGGTCAGCCACCCGCAGCACAGCGTGGCCAACTTCAAGCGCTGGATGGGGAGCGACCGCGAAGTGCGCCTCGGCAGCCGCACGTTCCGTCCCGAAGAACTGTCCGCGCTGGTGCTGCGCTCGCTGCTGGCCGATGCCGAGGCCGCGCTCGGGCACCCGGTGGAAGAGGCGGTGATCAGCGTGCCGGCCTACTTCTCCGATGCCCAGCGCAAGGCCACGCGCGCGGCCGGCGAGCTGGCCGGCATCCGCGTGGAACGGCTGATCAACGAGCCCACTGCCGCAGCGCTGGCCTACGGCCTGCAGCAGCGTGACGAGGAAGGCCGGGTGCTGGTGTTGGACCTGGGCGGCGGCACCTTCGACGTATCGATCCTGGAGCTGTTCGACGGGGTGATCGAGGTCCACGCCAGCGCCGGCGACAACTTCCTCGGCGGCGAGGATTTCCTGCAGGTGCTGGCCCAGGCCTTCCATGCCGAGAACGGCCTGGACCCGGCCAGCCTGTCCAGCGCCGAGCAGGCCCAACTGCTGCGCCGGCTGGAGCTGTTCAAGCGCGAGTTGAGCCAGCAGGGCGACGGTCGCCTGGAGATCGCGCTGGGCAGCCGGCAGCTGTCCTGGCAGCTCGACGAAGCCCGCTACGCCCAACTGTGCGAGCCGCTGCTGCAACGCATGCGTGCGCCGATCGAGCGCGCCATCCGCGACGCCCGGCTCAAGCCCGAAGCGCTGGATGACATCGTGCTGGTCGGTGGCGCGGTGCGCATGCCGATGATCAGCCGCCTGGTCACGCGCATGTTCGGCCGCCTGCCGTTGCGCCACATCCACCCCGACCAGGCCATCGCGCTGGGCGCCACGGTGGCCGCCGGCCTCAAGAGTCGCGACCTGAGCCTGCAGGAGATCGTGCTCACCGATGTGTGCCCGTACACGCTGGGCACCCAGGTCTCGCGACGCGGGCCCGATGGCAGCGAACGCAGCGGCTATTTCCACCCGATCATCCAGCGCAACAGCGTGGTGCCGGTCAGCCGCGAGGACCGCTTCTTCCCGGTCCGCGACGACCAGCGCGAAGTGGTGATCGACATCTACCAGGGCGAGAGCCCCACGGTGGACAAGAACATCAAACTGGGTGAGTTGCGGGTGCCGTTGCCGCGGCTGGGCACGGCCGCCGAAAAAGCCGTCACCACCCGCTTCACCTACGACGTCAACGGCCTGCTGCAGGTGGAAGTCACCCAGGACGCGACCGGCACCCGCCACGAGCTGATCCTGGAACAGAACCCCGGGCTGCTCTCCGCGCAGGACATCCGTGACCGCCTGCTGGCCCTGCAGGGCCTGAAGATCCATCCGCGCGACCAGCAGCAGAACCTGGCCACGGTGGCGCGCGCCGAGCGCCTGTACGAGGAATACCTCGACCAGCGCGACCTGCTGCAGTCGTGGCTGGAGCAGTTCCGGCATGCGCTGGACAGCCAGGACATCAAGCGCATCGACCAGCACCGCGGTGAGCTGTCCGCGGCCATGGACGCACTGGAACGCGACGCATGAGCTGGGGCCACGCGGCCCTCGACCTGGCGGAGGACGCGGACGAGCGCGCGGTGAAACGCGCCTACGCCAAGCGTCTGCGCACCACGCGGCCGGATGACGACCCGGTGGGCTTCCAGCAGTTGCACGAGGCCTACCAGGCCGCGCTGAGCTGGGCGCAGTACCGTGCGCAGTGGCAGGATCAGGAAGACGACGAAGGCCGGCACGACCTGTCGCCGGTGCCGGTCGCCGACATCGCGCAGGGGCTGCAGCGGGACCAGGCAATGGCGAGCGCCGCCGAACCCGGGACCACGCCGGCGCCGGTCGAGGAAGTCATGGCCGCGGCCGACGCACCGGGAGCACACGACCCGGTGCTCACCCTGGACGATGGTGACACCACCTACCCTGCTGCCGCCCATGCGGATCCTTCCGCACCGGATCGGGTACCGGTTCCGCTCCCACAGCCAGCGGCCCCGCCGGTCGATCCCGACGTCGTCGCGCGGCGGATCATCAACGAGGCCCAACAGTCCGAGCCACCCGCGTTCGAGCGCTGGCTGCAGCTGCGTCCGGAACTGTGGTCGCTGCGCGACAAGCCGCTGATCGGCGACGCCGTGCTGGCCGCGCTGCTGTCCAGGGAAGTGCCGATCCACATCGGCAATTTCGAGCTGCTCTCGCAGTGTTTCTGCTGGAACGAGGTGGGCAGCGGACTGGACCCCTACGATGCCGACGCGTGTCGGCTGCGCCTGCATCGTCTGTGGGTATTGCAGCCGCGCAACCACGCTGCGCTGGGGCGGTTCCTGCATCGCGATGGCGTACCGCTGGACCCGGAAAAAGCCCGCATCCGCCTGGATCGCCTGACGCGTCCGTGGGCGCGGTGGCAGTCGCTGTGGAGCGCCTGCTGGCCGGAACGGGTGAGCGCAATGCGTGACACCCTCGCCCGCCTGGACATCCACGATGCCAGCGACGCGCCGCCGCCGCTACGGCGCGAGCAGGTCGCCTTCTGGCTGGCCCTTGCCGATCGCAGCACGCTGGGGTGGGTCCGCATGCAGGTCGCACTCCTGCGCAGTGCCCTGTTGGCCGTGATCGTCATGGCCGTCGTGCCGCTGCTGGGCATGCTCGTCAACCTGACCCCTACCCGTCGCAGCGGCGGCTTCATCCCGCCGTTGGGCATGGCCGAGTTCGTGCAGATCGGCCTGGTCGCCGCGGCCGCGGTGCTGGCGTTGGGTGCGGTGTTGCCGGCGCTGCGCGCCATCGCGCAGTGGCAGATTGCCGACGAGGACCCCGCCGTGCGCTGGCCGCACCTGAAGCTGTGGCTGATCCCGCTGCTGGCGATTACGGCGCTGCTGGTGATCCACGTCGCCGACGCCCGCGTTGCCGGCAGTGCGCTGGCGTGGCTGACGCTGGGCCTGTCGATCCGGCGCTGGTGGCATCGCGCCGGCTACGTTTTCCAGTTCAACGGCTGGCTGCTGCTCGGGATCTGGCCGTTCCTGAAACTGGGTGGGCTGGCGCTGATGTTCGGCGAGATCGCCGTGGCCGGCGCACTGCTGGCCTGGACGGTGGATGCGATGACCAAGGTCGTGCATCGATGAGGCGCCGCGCAGCTCGCCCCGGGCCGGCGCGTCCGGGCGCCGCGCGCGCGCTGCGCCTTGAACAGCGCGCATGAGCTGGGATCTGACCTGGCTGGGCTTGGATGACGGCACACCGGTCGACGTGCGCGCGGTCAAGCGCGCGTACGCGCAACGGCTGCGGGTTAGCCGGCCGGACGACGATCCGGAGGCGTTCCAGCACCTGCACGCGGCCTACCAGGATGCGCTGGCGTGGGTGCAGGCGCAGGACGATGGCCCTCCCCCTTCCGGCGGGCGCGCCCATGCCCGTGCCCGTGCCGACGCGCCTGCAGCGGCCCCGGCCCGGCCATCGGCACCGGCAGTGTATGTCGACGCGGTAGGCAGCCGCATCGCCGCCTTCGCCAGGGAGCACGACGCAGCCACGCTCGAGGCCTGGCTGCAGCAGCAACCGGAACTGTGGTCGCTCGGCGACAAGCCGGCCATCGGCGAGGCCGTGTTGCAGGCCCTCCAGGCCGGCGACCCACCGCTGCCGCCGCCGGTGGTCGCCTGCCTCACCGCATGCTTCGCCTGGGACGACCTGGGCGGGGACATCGATCGCTGGGACCTGGAGGCCGCCGTGCGCCGTTGGCACCAGGCCTGGCTGCTGTCGCCGCAGGGCGCCGCCAGCCTGGCCCAGCGCTACCTGGACGTCACCGACAGCCTGCTGCTGCCCGACAGCAGCGTGCTGCGCAGCCTGCGCCAGGACCGCCCGTTGTGGCGCAACCTGCTGACCACGCTGGTGCCCCCGCGCGTCAACGAAGCCATCGGCGTGCTGAGCGCCCTGGACTTCTGGACGACCCGGGAGACACCGCCTGGCCTGGCCCCCGCCCAGGTCGCGTTCTGGGCGCGCTTCGGCAACGAGGGCGATCGCATCCACCTGCTCAGCGGCGCGCTGCGCGCCGGCACGCTTGCCGCCTTCTGCGGGCTGGTCTGCCTGTGGGGCGTGCTGGGCAGCTGGCCGTTGCCGCCGTCCGGCGATGGCCAGTTCAGCGGCACCCAGCGCGCCATCCTGATCATGCTGATCGGAACGCTGTTCGTGCCGACGCTGTGGTTGTCCGGCGTGGCCCTGCGCGCACTGGTGCGTTGGCAGCGCGCGCCGGAACAGATACCCACCGCCCTGCCCGGGTTGCGCATCCTGACCATTCCGCTGCTGGTCGCCAGCGCCATGGGCAGCCTGTGGCTGGCCCTGAGCCTGACCCCCGGCATCCCGGTGGCCGCGCTGGCGGGGCTGCTGGTGGCCAACGCGATCATCCTGCACGTAGCGTGGCAGCGGCTGCTGGCCCGCTGCGGCCCCTTCACTCCCAACGCCGATGATTTCCGGGGACTCTAGCGCGTATTGGCGCTGCTGACCATCGTGCCCGCCTGGGGGATGGCGCTGGTGTGGTGGGCGCAGGACCTGCACCAGCACCGCGACCGGCTGCGCTGGTCCAATCGCACGGCTCACGACCCCCGGTCATGAGCTGCCGATGACGCGCCGACGCAGGTGCGCCGTCGCCCGTTACTTCTCCCGCCGCCAGTTCAACGACCCACGGTTTTCCACCGTGCTCGATTCCACTTCCAGATCGAAGCCGCGACGCAGCAGGTACTTCAGCGTCAGCACCGAGCCGCTGCCCACCAGCGACACGCCGTAGCCGACGTACAGCTTGGGCGAGATGTACTTGCCCACGCCGATCACCGACCCGCCCAGCGCGCGCGACTGGCTCACCCCTGCATCGTCCAGGCCAAGCTTGGCGCCCAGCTGCGCGGCCAGCAGGCCGCTGCCGGCCGACAGCGCCGCCGAGGCGGCGTTGACCTGCTGGGCCTGGTCGCTGCTGGCACCGGTCAGGCTGCGTCCCAGCACGAGGAAGGCCAGCGCTTCGGACTGCGACATCGCCGGGTCCGACCACACATCCACGCGCGGCGACTGCGCGCGGCCGGTGACGTCGATACCGGCGGTGACATCGCCGATCTTGCGCTCGGCGCGGATGTTGATGCGCGGGTCGGAGACCGCGTTGTAGTTCCAGTTGAGGTTGCCGCGGGTGATGGTCAGGTCCTGCCCGTAGGCCTTGTAGCGGCCACTGACTTCCAGCCCGCCATTGGCGGTCATCTCGCGGCCCGGCCGCGCCCACACCTGCATCTTGCCGCCGAGCGCGCCCTTCAGGCCGAAGCCGCTCATCTTGACCTTGTCGCCCAGGCTCACGGTCAGGTCCATGTCCAGCGGCGAGGTCGGGGTTTCTTCCGGATCGACCGGATCGAGCACCACCACGTCCTCGGACACCGACGTGCCGCGATCCAGGCGCTCCAGGTCGAGGTCGGCCTCGGGCACGTGCACGGTGCCGCGCAGCTCCATGGTCTTGCCGGCCAGGCCGAAGTCCAGGTCCGGATTGGCGATCACACGCAGTTCGCTGGTGTTGGCCAGCAGCACGTTTTCGCCATGGATGTGCAGCTTGAGCGGCTGCGCATCGCCAAACCACGACAGCCCGCCATCCACATACAGCGTGCCCTTGCCCGAATTGGCCTGCGCGCTGATCTTGGCCGAGCCGTCGGGCTGTGCGGTGAAGCTGCCCTTGCCTTCATCGAAGGTCAGGCCCAGCGCCGGGAACTCACCCTTGAACCTGCTCAACGTGGCCTCGCCGCCCAGCGACGGCGTGCCCCGCGTGCCGCGCAGGCTCACGTGGCCTTCGATCAGCCCGGTGGGGCGCACGATGTCCGGCGAGAACAGTTCCAGCCAGTACAGCCGCGCGATGTTCATGTACAGCTCGCCATTGAGCGGCGCGCTGGCATCCCAACCGGTCTGCACCTTGGCATCGACGAAGCCATCGCCCTGGAAACCGACGCCGAGCTTGCCGTTGATCTGCGCCTGGGTCATTTCCACGTCCACCGAGAAGTGGTCGTAACGCACCAGTTCGCCGCGTGCGTTGTCGCCCAGGCGGATGCCGCCTTCCGCCGAGGCGATCTTGGCGCTGCCTTCCCACGCATTGCCGCGCGGACGGATGCGACCATCCAGGGTCAGCTCGCCACGCAGGTACATGCGGCGACCGGATTGCGGCGGCAGCCACGGCTGCACCAGTGCCAGCGGCAACGCATCGCCGCGCACCACCAGGCCGTCGCGCGGCCAGTTCGCACTGGCGCACAGCGCACCGCCGGTGGCCGCGCCCAGGCAGGCATCGCTGAGGGTGAAGGTGCTGCCCTGCACGCTGAAGGTGGCCGGCGTGCGCAGGCTCCACGCATCGCCCTTGACCGGTGCGATGCGCAGCGCGCCCAGCTCGCCACGCCATGCCTGGCCCTGCTGGCGCACGCTGCCGCTGAGCGCGACCGCGCCCAGTTCGTTCCGGGTCTGCGCATCCAGGCGCAGGTTGGACACGCTGCCGCGCGCATCCACGTTGAGCGTGTCCAGCAGCATCCCGACCTGCACCTTGCTGCCCTGCACCGCCAGCGTGCCGCTGTCACCCTGCCATGGCAGGCGGCCCTTGATGCTGATCGCCTCGGCGCTCCAGTCGTCCCAGCGCAACCCGCTGCCGACCAGGTCGGCGGTGATGTCCGGCGCGCTGCGCGGTCCCTTCACCAGCACGTGGCCACGCAGGCTGCCGCTGCTGCCGGGCAGCAGGTCGTCCAGCTGCACCGGTTGCAGCTGTGCATCGATATCCAGGCGGTCGCCGACCGACCCCTTCGCGGTCAGGCGGCTGTTGCCCAGTGCCAGGCTGAGGTTGCCCTCGCCCTGTTCGCCGCGCAGCGCGAACTTGCCCTGCGCATCCAGCGTGCGCTTGCGCAGCGTGCCCTTGATCCCGGGCACGTCGACGGTGGCTTCATAGCTGCCGGCGGTGCCGGCCGGGCTGCCCGTCGGCGGCGGCAGCTGGCGGCCCTTGGAGGCCAGCGCGCCGGACAGCTTGCCGTCCCAACCCGGGGCGAAATAGCCCGGATCGAATCCGGCCAGCTTGATCGCCACGTCCCAGTCCAGCTGCGGCGCCCAGGCCACCTGGCCGGTCACATCCAGCGACCCGCCCGGGGTACTGGCCTGCACCTGTTTGATCGAGGCGGCCTGGTCGTTGCCGCGCACATCGAACTGCAGGTCGGCGGTCTGCTTCTCGCGCTCCACCGACGCATTGCCCACGGCCGCCCAGTTCTTCAGCGTACCGGCCAGGCCTAGCCGTGCTTCCTTCAACGTCACCGGTACCGGCGCAGCCGCGCCGGCGGTGGTGGTGTCGGCCGCAGGCACGAAGGTCAGGTCGTTGGCGACGATGGAGAAGCGCAGGCTGGCGTTTTCCTTGTCGGTGAAATCCGCCTTGCCCTGCAGCCGCGCCTGACCACCAAAGGCCTTGATCTGCAGCGGCGCCACGGTCAGCACCTRGTCGGCCAGGCCGACCTTGGAGGGCGCCAGTTCCACCGCGATGTCGCCCTGCTTGAAGCTACCCTGCAGGTTGGCCTGACCGCCCTTGCCATCGGCCTGCACGTCCAGCGCCATCGGCGTGCTGGTGGTCGCGTCCATGCCCGGCACCAGCAGCGCCAGGTCCAGCTCCTTGCTGCGGGCACTGGCCTTCCACACCGGATCGGTGCGGCCATCGAACACCAGGCTGGCCTGCAGCGGTGCCGGCGCATTGCCGGCCAGCGCGACTTCCATATGCCCCAGGTCGCCGCGCGCCACCAGCCCCAACCGCGCCGGGGTGCGCCCGCGCGGGGCCGGCAGCAGCGCGCCGATGGTGATGTCGGTGTCGTAATCGCTGCGCGGCAGGTAACGCCCGTCCACGCGGAAATCGCCCATGTCACTGTCGATCTTCAGCTGGGTCGCGCGGAATTCGCCGTTGGCGATTTCCACGCCACCACGCACCTTGGTGATGTCGATCAGCGGCTGCTGCGCCTGGGTAATGCGGAACCCGTCGATCGTGATCGTGTCGGCCTGGATCGCCAGCGGCATCTCGATCTGCGGCAGCGAATCGGGCCAGGACGGCAGCTCGAACGGCTCATCGCTCTTGGCCAGGTTCAACGTGGCGTTCTTGAGCTGCAACGCATCCAGTTGCAGCTTGCGCCCGAGCAGCGGACGGATGTCCGGATCGAGGTAGGCGCGCTCGGCGGTGAAGTGGATATCGTCGTAGCGGAAATCCACGTCGTGCAGCACCAGCGGACCGGCGACGGGGCCCTCGACCTTGCTCCAGGTCAACGTGGCGCCCACCGGCAACCGCGCCACGACCTGGGCCAGCAGCACATCGCGACCGGCCACCGTCTGCAGCAGCCAGTACAGCAACAGCAGGGCCAGCAGCACCAGGCCAAGCACGGTGAACCCGGACCACGCCCAGAAGCGCCGTTTGCGGTAGAAGCGCACGCGATGCGGCGGGGGGGCGGCAGGCGGCGTTGGCGTCGGCGTGCTCACAGGTCCGCTCCGATGTTCAGGTACAGCTGGAACTGCGAATCGGGGTCGTTCAAGCCGTGCGCGATATCCACGCGGACCGGACCCACCGGCGATTTCCAGCGCACGCCGAAGCCCACGCCGGTATGCAGGTCGATGGTGTTGTCGAACGCGCTGCCGGTGTCGACGAACACCGCCGCGCCCCACGGCCCGCCCTTGAAGTAATGCTCGTATTCGGCCGAGCCGATCACCAGGTTCTTCGCGCCCAGCGCGTACTTGTCCGGTGCCGGTGTGCGTGGGCCCACTTCACGGTAGGCATAACCGCGGATGCTGCGATCGCCACCGGCGAAGAAGCGCAGGCTTGGCGGCATCGCCACCAGGTCGCTGGTCCAGGTGGTGCCGCCTTCACCGCGCAGGATCAGGCGGTCGGTATCGCCGATGGGCACGTACCAGCGCAACACCATGTTGGCCTGCACGAAGCTGGTGTCCGAGCCCACCCCTTCCACGCCGCCGCGCAGCGTCGCGCTGCCGCTGATGCCTTTGCGCGGGAACAGGTCATCGTCGACATTGACGTAGTCGGCCACCAGCTGCGGGTACACCAGCGTGGACGTGTTGTAGACCGCATCGGTGAACTCGGTGCCCGAGGCGTAGCGCCAGCGCTCACGCAGCGCGTTGATCGAGGCGATCGCGGTCCAGTGTTCGTTGATCTCGCCACTGCGGCTGGCCGACAGCTTGAAGTTGCGCAGGTCGATGTAATCGGTCTGCTCGTCGTAGGCGCTGGCGGTGAACGCATACCAGCCATCGAGCCAAGCGAAGGCCGGGATGCGGTAGCTGGTGACCAGACTCTTGCGCTTCTGCGCGTAGTCCAGCTGGGTGTTCATCTTGTGGCCGCGGCTGTTGAGGAACCGCCGCTCCAGCCCGCCGCGCACACCGGCGCCGCTCTCGCTGCCGTAGCTCAGGCCGGCGGTGTAGATCGAGCGCTTGGCGCGGGTCAGGTTGACGTCCACCGGCACGTCGCCGTTCGCATCGGCCTGGT
This sequence comes from Stenotrophomonas sp. P5_A8, assembly GCF_056400545.1. NCBI lineage: Bacteria > Pseudomonadati > Pseudomonadota > Gammaproteobacteria > Lysobacterales > Lysobacteraceae > Stenotrophomonas > Stenotrophomonas sp. P5_A8. The sequence continues at coordinate 39,760 of NZ_JBFULB010000001.1, forward strand.
CCGGACGCGGCTGGATGTCGATCACGCTGAAGTAGTCCAGCTTGGTCAGCGATTCACGCAGGCGGTCCAGCTTGCCTTCGTGGAAGTAGCTGCCCTTGTCCCAGTACACCAGCGGGTCGAACAGCGTGTCGACGAAGTAATCCTGGTGGAAGCGGATGTCGCCCATGTTGTAACGGCGGCCGCTGTCCCAGGTCAGGTCGATGTCGGCGGCGTTCTCGGCACGGGTGATCTGCACCTGGCGCTGGGTGTAGTCGGCATCGAAGTAACCGCGCTCGGCCAGCCGCCGGGTCACGGTGATTTTGCTGGCTTCGTAGGTGGTGTGCTCGAAACGCTGGCCCTTGCGCGGCTTGAACTTCTCCAGGTCTTCCTGCAGGTACTGGTCCAGCTGCGCCGGCCCGGTGATGTCGATGTGCTCGCGGCGCACCAGCGTCGGCGGGCCCTTGTCGACATGGATCACCACGCGCAGGTTTTCGCCCTCGCGCGGGCTCTCGACCTTGATCACCGGATTGTAGTAACCGAACGGCTCCAGCGCCTCGCGGGTCTGGCGTTCGGCCTGGGACAACAGATACTCCAGCCGCGACTCGCCCTGCGGCTTGCCGATGGTGTCGTACAGCGACAGCGAGACCTCGATGTTCTCGATCATCTCGGCGTCGTCGCCCTTGTCCAGTCCTTTGATTTCCACCTTGTCGATCGTTCCGCGGGCGTGTGCCACCGAAGCGGTGACCAGCGACAGGAACATCAGGGGAAGGGCGTAATTCTTTGGCTGCATGGACACAGCATAACGGGCCATCGCGAGCATGCGAAATCGGCGTGGCTGTTTCAGAACGGTAGTGAAGGACCCGTTAAAATCGGGCAGCAGGTGGCTTCTGACGTTAACCGCCTCATCGATGGCAGCAGGTTGTCGGACAGAACCGTCCGCAACCGGCCGCGGCACATCACAGCGCGCGCCACGCGAGGCTGGAAATGCAGAAGGCGCGACGGCGGTGACCGTTCGCGCCTTCGGTGTTGTCAGCGGGGGCCACGCGGCCCCCGCCACCTCAGTTGGACAGGTGCTCGATCGCCGCCACGCTGCCCAGGCGGTCGCCCAGGCGCTTGAGCAGGGCCAGGCGGTTGCCGCGCAGCGCCGGATCCTCGGCGTTGACCATCACCCCGTCGAAGAACGCATCCACCTGCGGACGCAGCCGCGCCAGACGCGCCAGCACGCTGACGTAATCCTTCTGGTGCAGGCTGGCATTGCTGTCGTCGATGGCCGCTTCCACCGCTTCGGCCAGCTCGCTTTCCGCCGGCTCGGCCAACAGCGCCGGATCGACCATGCCCGGGATGTCGCCCTCGGCCTTGCGCAGGATGTTGCGGATGCGCTTGTTGGCCGCAGCCAGCGCCTCCGCTTCGGGCAGCGCGGCGAAGATGCCGATCGCATCGACACGGCGGTCGAAGTCATACAACGAGGCCGGCTTCAGCTCGGCCACCGCGTTGAAGTGCGTGGCGGGCACGCCCTTGTCGGCGTAATAGCCACGCAGGCGGTCGAGGATGAACTCGTACAGTTCCTGCGGCAACGCCTCGGTCTTGCGCTCAGCGCTGGGCTGCACGCCCGCCGGCAGGCCGGCGATGGCCGTGCCGATCAGCGCGCGCAGGTCCAGGTCGAACCCGCTCTCGATGATCGTGCGCGCCAGCCCCAACGCATTGCGGCGCAGCGCGAACGGGTCCTTGTTGCCGGTCGGCTTGAGGCCGGCGGCAAAGCCACCGACCAGCGTATCCAGGCGCTCGGCGATGGCCAGTACCTTGCCCAGCGGCGAGAGCGCGATGTCATCGCCGCCGAAGCGCGGCTGGTAAGCCTCGTCGATGGCCAGCGCCACCTCCGGCGATTGGCCACCGGTCAGCGCGTAATGACGGCCGGCGATGCCCTGCAGCTCCGGGAACTCGTTGACCATGCGCGACTGCAGGTCGTTCTTGGCCAGCACCGCGGCGCGCCTGGCCAGCACCGGATCGGCGTCCACCTGCGGCGCGATCACCTCGGCCAGCGCGACCACGCGGGCGACCTTGTCGGCCACCGAGCCCAGCTTGGCCTGGTAGGTGACGGTCTTGAGGCCGTCGCCCATCGCGTCCAGACCCTGCTTGAGGTCTTCGTCGAAGAAGAACTTGGCATCGGAGAAACGCGGACGGATCACCCGCTCGTAGCCCTTGGCCACCTCGGCCACGTCCCTGGATTCGATGTTGGCAATGCCGATGAACTTCTCGGTCAGCTTGCCGCCGGCATCCAGCACCGGGAAGAACTTCTGGTTGATCTCCATCGTCTCGATCAGCGCTTCCTGCGGCACGGCCAGGAACTCGCGCTCGAAACTGCACAGCACCGGCGCCGGCCATTCCACCAGGTTGACCACCTGCTCCAGGTTGTCATCGGTGATCCGCGCCTGGCCACCGGCCCGGGCGGCCTCGGCATTGACCTGCTCGACGATGCGCGCGCGGCGCACGTCGGCATCCACCAGCACGAAGGCGGCCTGCAGCGAGCTGACGTAGTCCTCCGGCGAAGACAGCCACACGGTCTTGTCGTGCATGAAGCGATGGCCGCGGCTCATGCGGTCGGCTTTCAGGCCCAGCAGCTCGGCCTCGATGATCTCGGTGCCGTGCAGCAGCACCAGCCAATGCACCGGGCGGGCGAAGCCATAGGCGTGGCTGCCCCAGCGCATCGGCTTGGGGATCGGCATCGCCGCGATCGCCTCGCGCAGGATCTCAGGCAGCAGTGACGCGGTGCGCGCGCCCGGCGTGGTGGAGCGGTGCACGAAGCGTTCGCCCTTGGCATCGCTGGTGCGCTCCAGCGCGGTCCAGTCGATCCCGGCCTTGGCCGCGAAACCCTGCAGCGCCTTGGTCGGCTGGCCGTCGGCATCCAGTGCGATGTTCAGGTACGGACCGAGCACTTCGCTGTGCTGTTCGGGCTGTTCCACGGCCACGCCGGGCAGCAGCACGGCCAGACGGCGCGGGGTCGACAACGGCTTGGCATGGCCACGATCGATGGTCACGCCGCGCTTGCTCAGGCCATCCACGACGCCATCGAAGAAGGCCTGGGCAAGGCCCGGCAGCGCCTTCACCGGCAATTCTTCGGTGCCCAGTTCGATCAGCAGCGGCAGCATCGTGCTCATGCCTGCACCTCCTTGGCGGCGACGGCTTCGAGGCGCTTGGCCTCGTACAGCTTGGCCACCGCCTGGGCCAGCGCGCGCACGCGCAGGATGTAGCGCTGGCGCTCGGTCACACTGATCGCACGGCGCGCATCCAGCAGGTTGAAGGCGTGACTGGCCTTGCAGACCTGCTCGTAGGCCGGCAGCGGCAGGCCGACATCGACCAGCTTCTGCGCTTCCTTTTCGCAGGCATCGAAGCGATGGAACATTTCGTCCACGTCGGCGTATTCGAAGTTGTAGGTGCTCTGCTCGATCTCGTTCTGCAGGTACACATCGCCATAGGTGACCGGGGTGCCGTCCGGACCATAGGTCCAGACCAGGTCATAGACGTTGTCGCAGTTCTGCAGGTACATGCACAGGCGCTCCAGACCGTAGGTGATCTCGCCGAGCACCGGCTTGCACTCCAGGCCACCGGCCTGCTGGAAATAGGTGAACTGGGTGACTTCCATCCCGTTCAACCACACTTCCCAGCCCAGGCCCCAGGCACCAAGGGTCGGCGATTCCCAGTTGTCCTCGACAAAGCGCAGGTCGTGCACCAGCGGATCGATGCCCAGCGCCTTGAGCGAATCCAGGTACAGCTGCTGGATATTGTCCGGGCTCGGCTTCATCGCCACCTGGTACTGGTAGTAGCGCTGCAGGCGGTTGGGGTTTTCGCCGTAGCGGCCGTCGGTGGGGCGGCGCGAAGGCTGCACGTACGCGGCATTCCAGCTTTCCGGACCGATCGAGCGCAGGAACGTGGCCGGGTGGAAGGTACCGGCACCCACCTCCAGGTCCAGCGGCTGGATCAGCACGCAGCCCTGCTGCGCCCAATACTGGTTGAGGGTCTGGATCAGGCCCTGGAAAGTGATCGGAACGCTCTTGGTGACGGACATGCGGCGGATTCTTGCCTGCAGAAGGGGTGCGCTAGTATAGCGAGCGACCGCGTTGCCGCCTTCTGGACGGCCCACCCCATTACCGCGCGCCTGGCGCGCTTTGAGGAAATTGGCGGATGGAACAGCGCCCTCCCGTAGTTTTCGCCGCCCCCGCCGATCCCGGTGCCGGGATGGCGGTGCCGTTGCCGCCGGGCCGGCTCGGCTTCGAACAGGTGGTCGCCGCGCTGGTCGCCGATGGCCAGGTCGCCGCCTCCGACCTGGAGCGCATCCGCTTCTCCGCCCAAGGCGCGCGCAACGCCAGCGAAGTGCATCCGCTGGTGCTGCTGGCCAACCTGAAGCTGGCCGCCACCGGTGGCGGCGAACTCGGTCTGGAACGGCTGACCGAATGGCTGGCCGCGCGCACCGGCACCCGCTACCTGCGCATCGACCCGACCCGGGTCGACGTGGCCTCGGTCACCGCCGTAGTCTCCCACGCCTATGCGCGCCGCCACCGCTTCCTGCCACTGGCGGTGGATGGTGAACGGCTGCTGGTGGCCACCAGCGAGCCACTGGTACAGGAATGGCTGCGCGACCTGCAGCACCTGACCCGGCGCCGGATCGAACTGGCGATGGTCAACCCGCTGGACCTGCACCGCTACACCATGGAGTTCTTCGGGGTCACCCGCTCGGTGCGGGGTGCGCGCGGCGACGTGCGCGGCGAGGCCAACGCCACCCTGCCCAGCTTCGAGCAGCTGGTCGAACTGGGCCGCGCCGGCGACGTCAACGCCGACGACCAGCACATCGTGCACATCGTCGACTGGCTGCTGCAGTACGCCTACGAGCAGCGCGCCTCGGACATCCACCTGGAGCCGCGCCGCGACATGGGCCGCATGCGCTTCCGCATTGATGGGGTGCTGCACAAGGTGTTCGAAGTGCCGCCGGCGGTGATGACCGCCGTGGTCAGCCGCATCAAGGTGCTCGGGCGCATGGACTTGGCCGAGCGCCGGCGCCCGCAGGACGGCCGCATCAAGACCCGGTCGCCGGGCGGGCGTGAGGTGGAAATGCGCCTGTCGACCATGCCCACCGCGTTCGGCGAGAAGTGCGTGATGCGCATCTTCGACCCGGATGCGGCCTTCAAGAGCATCGACCAGCTCGGTTTCAGCCCGCAGGAAGCGGCCGGCTGGACCGCCCTGGTCGAACGTCCGCACGGCATCGTGCTGGTGACCGGCCCGACCGGCTCGGGCAAGACCACCACCCTGTATTCCACGCTGAAACGGCTGGCCACCCCGGACGTCAATGTCTGCACGGTGGAAGACCCGATCGAGATGATCGCCCCGGAATTCAACCAGATGCAGGTGCAGACCAACATCGACCTGGACTTCGCCAGCGGCGTGCGCACCCTGCTGCGGCAGGACCCGGACATCATCATGATCGGCGAAATCCGCGACCTGGAAACCGCGCAGATGGCGGTGCAGGCCTCGCTCACCGGGCACCTGGTGCTGTCCACCCTGCACACCAACGACGCGCCCTCGGCGATCACCCGCCTGCTCGACCTGGGCGTGCCGCACTACCTGCTGGCCTCCACCCTCAACGGCATCCTGGCCCAGCGCCTGGTCCGCACCCTGTGCCCGAACTGCAAGGTGCCGCGCCCGCTCAGTGCGGCCCAATGGGCGGTGCTGGCTGATGGCGAAGAGGCATTACCTCAGGCGCCCACGCCATATGCGCCGGCCGGCTGCATCGACTGCCGGCGCACCGGTTTCCTCGGCCGGGTCGGGCTGTATGAGCTGCTGCCATTGGGTTCGCGGCTGCGCGCCCTGATCCGCGCGGACATGGATCTGGCCGCCTTCAACCGCGCCGCACGTGCTGAAGGGGTGCGAACCCTGCGCCGCGCGGGACTTGAAAAGGTGGCCGCAGGGCTGACTACAATCGAGGAAGTCCTGTCAGTGCTGCCGCCCCCGGATGAATTCCGCCCCGTTCCTGATTCTTGAAACCRGCCAACCCGTCGCCTCGCTGCGTCGCTACGGGCGGTTTCCGCATTGGATCCGCGTCGCCGCCGGCCTGGATGCCGACGAAACGGTTGTGGTCGATGTCGAACACGGCGGGGCCCTGCCCGACCACCGCAACTTCGCCGGGGTGATCGTCACCGGCTCGGCCGCCTACGTTACCGACCGCGCCGACTGGAGCGAACGCAGCGCGCAGTGGCTACGCGGCGCCGTCCACGACGACCGGCCGGTGTTCGGCATCTGCTACGGCCACCAGTTGCTGGCGCATGCCCTCGGTGGCGAGGTGGCCTACAACCCGGCCGGGCGTGAGTCGGGCACCATCGAACTGGCGCTGGATCCGTCGGCCAGCACAGACCCGTTGTTCGCCGGGCTGCCCGAGCGCTTCCCGGCCCACGCCACCCACCTGCAGACGGTGCTGCGCGCCCCCGACGGTGCGGCGATCCTGGCGCGTTCGGCACAGGACAACTGCCATGCCTTCCGCTTCGGCCGCCAGGCCTGGGGCGTGCAGTTCCATCCCGAGTTCGCCACCCACCACATGCGCGGCTACGTCCGCGCCCGCGCCGAGTGCATCCGCAGCCATGGCGGGTGCGCGCGCAGCGTCGCCCGTGGGGTCAGTGCCGCGCCGCTGGCACGCCAGCTGCTGCGCCGTTTCGTACGCCAGGCACGCAACGCCTGAGCATCCTGCCGGGCCGCGCGATGCAGTGTCCCGGGCAACGCGTCCGGCCTTCAGGTGACGCGCACGGAAAACAGGGATAATCGATCGGATTCGGGGCGCGCGTGCCCCTCCCCTGTTCCGGAATGGTATGAGCGAGATTCGCAAGCTGCCCGCCTCGGCGGGCGCCCAATGGCTGCTGGACGCTTTCTCCCTGTATGGCCGCGCGCCGCTGCAACTGGCGGTGCTGGGCGTGATCGGCATGATCGTCAGCTCGCTGATCCTGGTGCTGGCGCAGCTGTTGCCCGGTTGGCTCGGGCTGCTGGTGCAGCTGTTGTCGCTGGCGGTGGGCCCGCTGGTGTTCGGCGGCATGCTGTGGGCGGTCAGCGAGATCGACCAGGGCCACCGGGCGCTGCCCACCCACCTGCTGCAACCCATCCGCGACCGTCGCGTCACCCACCTGCTGGTGCCGCTGGCCATCCAGCTCATCGCGGTGATCGCACTGGGCACCCTGCTGTTCGCCCTGATCGGTAGCGACGGCCTGACCGCCTCCAGCGACATGCTGCACAAGATGCAGCAGCTGCAGCAGTCCGGCACCCAGCCCAGCAACGAGCAGATCCTGGCGCTGATGGCCGACGCACCGGTCAAGCGCATCCTGCTGTGGATCCTGATCACCTTCGCCACCTTCGTGGCGCTGAGCATGGCCATGTTCACCCAGCCGGCGCTGGTGGTGTTCGACCGCCAAAGCGGCATGCATGCGCTGCGCATGAGCCTGCAGGGTTGCCTGGAAAACTTCGGCGCGATGGCGGTGTTCATGGTGCTCGGCCTGATCGCGGCGCTGTGCATCTATTTCCTGGTGTTCATCCTGATGCAGCTGGCGCTGTTGTTCGGCGGCATGGGCGCGGCGGCATTCGTGGTGCAGTTGTCGATGAGCACGGTGATCATGCCGCTGTATGTCGGCGCGGTGTATGCGGCCTGGAAGCAGATGTTCGCCCACCGTGGCCGTACCCCRCCGCCGCCGGTTCCCGGCCCAAGCAACGTGTTCGCGGCCTGATCGACAAACAAAAACCCCGGCAGRTGCCGGGGTTTTTATTTGCGCCCTCGCCGTAGAGCCGACCGTTGGTCGGCTGCCTTTGATCGACTGCCTTCAATCGGCCACAGCGACGATCAGCTGCCGTAACCCGACGCCCCATTACCCATCACCCGGCCGGCTTCACCACCGACGAGGGCACCAGCCACTTGGCCGCATGTATCCCCAGCTCGTAAAGCACGCACATGGGAATGGCCAGCAGCAGCTGCGACACCACGTCCGGCGGGGTCAGCACCGCGGCCACGATGAAAATGCCCACCACCGCATAGCCGCGGCTTTCCTTGAACTGCTGCGGCGACACCCAGCCCAGCAGCACCAGGATCACCATCGCCACCGGCAACTCGAAACTGGTGCCGAAGGCGAAGAAGATCGCCAGCACGAAGTCCAGGTAGGCATTCGCGTCGGGAGTGATCGCAATCACTTCCGGGCGGAAGGTGGTCAGGAAGTGGAATACCGCCGGCAGCACCAGGAAGTAGGCGAACGCGCAGCCCAGGTAAAACAGCAACACCGACGAGGCCAGCAGCGGCACGGCCAGGCGCTTTTCGCGCGCGTACAGCCCCGGCGCCACGAACGCCCACAACTGGTACAGCAGCCAGGGCACCGCCACGAACACGGCCACGAAGAAGGTCAGCTTGAGCGGTGCGAAAAACGCGCCAGCCGGATTGGTCGCAATCATCGTCTGCCCGTTGGGCAGCTGCGAAATCAGCKGCTCGGCCAGCCAGGTGTAGATCGTGCGCGAGAACGGCAGCAACAGCAGCAGCACCGCGAGCAGGCCGATGATCGCGCGCACCAGACGCGCGCGCAGCTCGATCAGATGCTCCACCAGCGAGCTTTCCGGATACTCGTGTTCGCTCATCGCGGCGCCTCGTTGCCCGGCAGTGGGGCCGTGCCTGGTGCGCCCTCGACGTGCGGCAGCGGGGCAGGGTCTGGGGCTACCGGTGACGGGGCCGGGGCCATCGCGCGCGGCGAGGTGCCATCGATACCCGGCGGGGCCATCGCATCGCGCGGCGCCTCGACCGAAACCGCATCCGGCGCCACCACGTGCTGGGCGACGCTGGCCGGCGAACCCGGTGCCGGACCGGTCATGACCGGCTCATCGCCGGCCGCGGCCGCGGCCGCTACCGCATCGCCATGGCGTGCCACGTCCTGGCGCATCATCTCCGCTTCGCGGCGGACGGCTTCACCGCTGGCACGCAGCTGCGCTTCGGTGTCCTGCACCGAGGACTGCACGTCGCGGAACTGGCGCTTGATCTCGTCGGCATGCAGCTCGCGCTCAAGCTCCTGCTTCACCGAGTCCCACTGGTTGCGCGCGCGGCGCACCCACAGCCCGGCAAAGCGGGCGGCCTTGGGCAGGCGCTCGGGACCGAGCACGACCAGAGCCACCACCGCGATGACCAGCAGTTCACTRAAACCGATATCGAACACGCTCGAACGTCCCGATCAGCGCGGGTCGCGGTCGTGCTCGGTCTGCGACGTCGTCGTCGAGTCCTGCGGACGCGAGTTGTCACTGAGCTGCGCGTTCGGCTTGTCCTCGTCGTGCATGCCCTTCTTGAATTCCTTGACGGCGCTGCCAAGGTCCTTGGCGCCGCTGGTCAGTTTCTTGGTGCCGAACACCAGCAGAACGATGACCAGCACGACCAACCAATGCCAGATGCTGAAACTGCCCATGAGCTGCTCGTTACGTAGTGATCAGACAGTTGAGCATAGCGCACCGGCCACAGGCCGGCGCGCGTGACGAAAGTCAGTTGCCGTCCAGCGATTCAGTTCGGACTTCACCTTCACCGACCGACTGGAAACCCTGCTGGGGCGCCGGCTGGGCCGGGGTGGGCTGCAGTGGCGCGGTGGTCGCGCCTGCCGCCGGTGCCTGTTCAGTTACCGGCGCCGCCGATGGCGCGGCAACCGGCGCGGTCGGGCGTGCGGCCGGGGCCGGCGCGCTGCCGGCGGTGCCGCGCTTCTCACGAGCGGAATAGGTGGCTTCTTCCAGGCGATCGCGGAAGGCCACCACGTCGATCGACGGTGGCTCGCCCATGCGGCCCTCGAACACCATGCGCGGCGTGGTGTTGCTGCCGTAGGCGTCCAGGTTGGCGGCATCGTCGATCTGCAGCACGGCACCGTCCAGGGCGACACCGGCAAACAGGCCACGGGCACGCGACCACGACCAGATTTCGGCCTTCAGCTGGCCATCGGTGGCGGCGGCGGCATTGCGCCCGACCGGACCGGCGGCCACGCCTGCATCGGCGCCCAGGGTGAACTTGCCGTTGACCAGGTTGTCCAGGCTGCGGTCATTGCGGAACACCAGCACCACGTCCGAGGACTGCACGCCGGCCTGGAAGCCGATGCTGCCACCGGTCAGCTTGACGAAGACCGGGTTGGACCAGCTGCCGTCGGCATTCTTGACCGACATCAGGCCGTGGCCACGCCGCCCGCCAATCACCAGACCCGCCTTGATCGTGTCGGGAATGACCACGATCGCGCGGCCTTCATCCAGCAACTTGTCCGGAATGCCCTGCTCGGGCATTTCCTGGATCTCGTTCAATACACGCACCGCATTGCGGGCGCGCTGGTCTTCCTGTGGCCCGGCCATCGCCTGGGTGGACAACAGCAGGCTGGCGGAGATCAGCAGTACAAGGCTGAGGCGGCGCATGGTGGGCTCCAGAAGTCGATGCAGACGAAGATAAAGCAAGATCCTGAACTTAGAAGGCTTGCGATGAATCCGCAATGAGTGATGCCGTCTATTGATATGCCGCATCACTCATCGCGATTCATCGATTCCATCCCGCAATCGCGAAGACCTGCGAGAATGCCCCCTATGCTCGACGCACCCGACACCGCCGTGCTGGCGGTCAATCTAGGCACCCCCGAGACGCCCACTGCCCCGGCGGTGCGTCGTTATCTGGCTGAATTCCTCACCGATCCACGCGTGGTCGCGATTCCGCCACTGCTGTGGAAACCCTTGCTGTACGGGCTTATCCTGCCGCTGCGCAGTGGCCGCTCGGCCGCAAAGTATGCCCAGGTGTGGCTGCCGGACGGCTCGCCGCTGATGGTCTACACACGGCGACTGGCCGAGGCCATGCAGGCGTTGATGCCCAACGTGCGGGTGCGCCACGCCATGCGCTACGGCGCCCCGGCACTGACCGCCGAGCTGGACCGGCTGGCGGCCGAAGGCATGCGCCGGATCGTGGTGCTGCCGCTGTATCCGCAGTATTCGACCACCACCACCGCCTCCATCGAGGACCAGGTGCGCGACTGGCAGCCACGGCATCCCGGCGTCACCGTCACCCTGGTGCGCGATTACGCGGTCGATCCGGACTGGGTCGAGGCGGTGGCCACCCGCATCCGCCAGTGGTGGGCCGAGCACGGTCGCGGCGAGCAGCTGGTGTTTTCCTTCCATGGCATCCCGCAGCGCCTGGCCGATGCCGGCGATCCGTATCCGCAGCGCTGCGAGGCCAGTGCCAAGGCGATCGCGCAGGCGCTGGATCTGCCCGATGACGCCTGGCGGCTCACCTACCAGTCGCGCTTCGGTCGCGAGAAATGGCTGCAGCCCTACGCCGAACCGACCCTGTGGGCGATGGCCGAAGGCGGCGTCCGCACCATCGACGTGGTCTGCCCGGGCTTTGCCACCGACTGCCTGGAAACCCTGGAAGAAGTCGCCCTGGGCTTCACCGAGACCGTGGCCGAGCGCGGCGCGCGGATGCGCTATATCCCCTGCCTCAACGATGCCCCCGAACACGCGCTGGCGTTGTCGCGGCTGAGCATCGCGGCCCTGGGATGAGCCTGCAGCCGTTTTCCCTGGCCGTCGGCGGCTTCATCGCCGCCGGTCTGCGCGCGGCACAGCCGGGTGGCCAGCGCGTACTGGCGCTGCACGGCTGGCTCGACAACGCGGCCAGTTTCGTCCCACTGGCCGCGCAGCTGCCCGACCTGGACTTGGTCTGCCTCGACCTGCCCGGGCATGGCCACAGCGCGCACCTGCCGGCCGGCACCCAATACAACACGCCCGGCGCGATCTGCCACGTACTCGATGTCGCCGATGCACTGGGTTGGGATCGCTTCACCCTGATCGGCCATTCGATGGGCGCCGGCATCGCCAGCCTGACCGCAGCGGCCGCACCCGAGCGCGTGGAGCGGCTGGTGGCGATCGAAGCCCTCGGCGGCCTGCGCGGCCCGGAGGATGAAACCGCCCAGCGCCTGCGCGACCACGTACGCGCCGCACGTGCGTTGCCCGGGAAAAACCTGCGCGTATTCCCCGACCTGTCCGCCCCGATCCGCGCACGCATGATGACCAACCAGCTCAGCGAGCCGTGCGCACGCCTGCTGGTCGAACGCGGCGTCAAACCGGTCGACGGTGGCTACAGCTGGTGCAGCGATCCACGCCTGATGCTGCCCACTGCGATGCGTCTGAGCGAAGCGCAGATCGACGACCTGCTCGCCGCGATCGAATGCCCTACCCAGGTGATCTACGCCACGCCGGCGCAGTCGTACTATCCCGAACCCCTCCGCAGCGAGCGCATCAAGCTGTTGCGCAACGGATGCCTGGCGGTGTTCCCCGGCACCCATCACCTGCATATGGAACACCCGCAGGTAGTCGGTGACGTGGTCCGCCGGTTCCTGGCCGGCTGACGCGCACACCCGGTAATCGCATGCGGCACCTGTATCCGCGGGTCGGGCAATCGCAATCAATACGTGTGTCCGCACGGACAGGGCAATCGCATGCAGCCCCCGTTTCCGCATGCGTTRGCCAATCGCATGCAACAACGCGTCCGCACGCGTCGGGCAATCGGATGCAGCACGGCGTCCGCACGCATGCGGTGATGCTGCCCGGGTTGGGTCGGTTCCCGAACGAGCGCCGACCTCAACTGCGATCTCATTGACGCACGGACCGGTGATCACGCGGCTGTGCAGCGGCAAGCGCCGCTGCAGCCAGCGCACCGCAGCCCCACCGGGGCCTGCGACAACCTGACGCACTCAACTTCCACGCAATTGGACCGATACCGATAAAGCAGGACGATGTCTTTGGCCTGCGCCGTCGCTTGCTCCGCCGTCGCGAAGCCGCGCACCACCCCAAGGCTTCAGGGAACGTCGTCGCAATGCCGTGTTGGCTGTGCCATCGCCCACAAGGACCGGGCCATGCCGGCGGTGCCCCGCACCGTCGCCGCGATTGCCGTGCCTGTCATCGCCTGCCGTCCGCCCCGCCGCTCACCTCTTTCGCAGCGCCCACCGCAACCACGGTGTCCGGCGCGCCTTTCGCCTGTCCGCCTCCGCGCGCGTCGGGCCATCCCGCCTGCTTCTGATCCTGGAGTTGCCATGTCTGCCCATCCGCTCGCCCCGTCCCGCCCGCCCGACCGCACTCATCCGCTCCACCCGTCCGCACTGACGGGCAGAACCAACACCCTCTACCTGCTGTCGGTCGCGGCACTTGTTGCCGCCGCGCTCGGCACCGCGCTCTGGCAGCGGCACTGGTGGCTGCTGCTCACGCTGGCCCTGGTCGCCACGTTGCTGTTCGTGCTGGCCGCGCGCGTACGTCGGCAGGCGCACCTCGTCCTACGCGACACACAGCAGTCCCACGCCACCGCGCTCGCGCTGGCCAGCGACCGTGAACGCGACGACGCCGGGCACCAGCACGATGCGCAGATCCGCCAGGCCTTGGATGTTTCGCGAACCGCGATGATGATCGCCGACAACGACCACGTGATCCGCTACGTCAACCACGCGGTCATCCGCCTGCTGCGCAACCAGCAGGACAGCCTGCGCGAAGCGTTCCCGGATTTCGATGTCGACGGCTTGGTCGGCAGCAGCATCCACCGCTTCCATGTCAATCCGGATCGCATCCGCGCCATCCTCAACACGCTGCAGCAGGTTCACCACGGCCGTATCCGCATCGGCCCGGTGCATTTCGCGCAGGTGGTGACGCCCGTATTCGACGCACAGGGCAGGCGCCTGGGCTTTGCGGTGGAGTGGCATGACCGCACCCAGGAACTGCAGCTGGAGAACGCCGTGGCCGACATCGTCGCCGCCGCCGCCAAGGGCGACCTTGATCGCCGGCTACCCGTCGGTAATGCCGGCACCAGCTTCCTCGATGGGCTGACCGGCGGCATCAATCAGTTGCTGGAAAGCGTCGGCGGCACCGTGGGCGAGATCCGCCGGGTGCTGTCCGCACTCGCCCGCGGCGACCTGGACCAACGCATGCAGGGCGACTTCGACGGCGCCTTCGCCGCCATGCAGCGCGATGCCAACGCCACCGCTTCGCAGCTGACCGCCATGGTCGAGCGCATCAAGCAGTGCACCGGCTCGATTTCGCTGGCGGCCAGCGAAATCGCCACCGGCAACAACGATCTGTCCGAGCGCACCGAGCGCCAGGCGGCACATCTGGAGGAGACGGCCGCGTCGATGGAAGAGCTCACCTCCACCGTGCGCCAGAACGCCGAGCACGCGCGCCAGGCCAGCGCGCTTGCCCAGGGCGCGCAGGATGTCGCCGGCCGCGGCAGCCAAGTGGTGGGCCGCGTGGTCACGACCATGGAGGCCATCCAGGTGGCCTCCAGGCGCATCGGTGACATCACCGGGGTAATCGACGGCATCGCCTTCCAGACCAACATCCTCGCGCTGAACGCGGCGGTCGAAGCCGCGCGTGCCGGCGACCAGGGCCGTGGTTTCGCCGTGGTGGCCAGCGAAGTACGTACGCTGGCCCATCGCTCCGCCGACGCCGCCAAGGAGATCAAGGGCCTGATCGAGGACTCCGTGCTGCAGGTCGCCGACGGCGCCCGTCTGGTGCAGGATGCCGGCAGGACCATGGCCGAGATCGTCGGCAGCGTGGCCGGGGTCAGCGGCATCATGGCCGAGATCTCCTCGGCCTCCCAGGAACAGGCCAGCGGCATCGACCAGGTCAACCAGACCGTTGCGCAGATGGACGACGCCACCCAACAGAACGCCGCCTTGGTGGAAGAAGCCAGCGCGGCCGCGCGCCTGCTCGAGGAGCAGGCGGCCGAGTTGACCGAAGCGGTGGCGGTGTTCCGGCATGGGCAGCGCGTGCAGCCACCGAGGACGTTGGCGCGTGAAGCGGAGGCCATGGAGGTCTGAGCCAGCGTTCGACAGCGACCCGCGCCATGCACCGATGATGCGGCGAGCGCAGCAGCGAGAAGGACAAACGGCGCCTGCGAGGGCGCCGTTTTTATTTATCGGGCTGCGCAGCAGGGTTGCATCATGCTGGACCGCCGGTGCGGTGCCCTCGCCGACAATGGCCTGGCAAGGATGGGCATGGCCCTGTGTACGGCGCCTCCGCATCACAGGGCCATGCGTCGATGCGGCCGCAGCATGAAACGTGGTCGATGGGGAAACGACCGTGCCGGGACASGTATGTGCATTCCCCGCMGYCRGGTAGTGCCGAGCCATGCTCGGCACCGCGCCGG
>NZ_JBFULB010000002.1:0-47598 GCF_056400545.1 Stenotrophomonas sp. P5_A8
GAGTATCACGCCAGTGCGCGCAGTGGCGTCTACGGCGGATACCAGGACTGGATCGATCGTCCGGGGCGGTTCCGCTCGCTCGGGGACGGCCAGATCGACTTCAAGGCGATCTTCTCCAAATTCGCCCAATACGATTTCCCCGGCTGGGCGGTGCTGGAGTGGGAGTGCTGCCTGAAGCACCCGGAAGACGGCGCACGCGAAGGCGCCGCCTTCATTCGCGACCACATCATCCACGTGACCGAGCGCGCCTTCGACGACTTTGCCGACAGCGGCACCGATCCTGGATCACTGCGCCGCATGCTGGGGATCTGAGCCATCACTGCCTGGGAGGGCAAGCCATGAGGCACACCATGTCGCGCTTGGGCGCGATGATGTTTCTGCAGTTCTTCATCTGGGGCGCGTGGTTCGTGACCCTGGGAACGTACCTGGTGCAGGGGCCGTTGCAGGCCACTGCGAGCCAGGTGGCGACGGCCTTCCTCAGCCAGTCCATCGGCGCCATCGTCGCGCCGTTCCTGGTCGGCCTGATCGCCGACCGCTACTTCGCGGCGCAGCGCATTCTCGCGGTGCTGCATCTGGCCGGCGCGGTGCTGATGTGGCTGGCGTCCACGGCAACCGACTTCCGCATGTTCTTCGCCTGCGTCATGGGCTACATGCTGCTGTTCATGCCGACGCTGGCATTGGCCAACAGCGTGGCGATGCGGCACATGCAATCGCCTGAGAAACAGTTCCCGCTGGTGCGGGTGGCCGGCAGCGTCGGCTGGATCGTGGCGGGCGTGCTGATCGGCTGGCTGGGCTGGGAACAGGCACACCGGCTGGAGCTGACGTTCCAGATGGCCGCGATGGCGTCGCTGGCCCTGGGCCTGTATGCCTTCACCCTGCCGCACACGCCGCCGCTGGCGCAACAGCGCGATGCCGGTCTCGGGCAGATCCTGGGGCTGGATTCGCTGCGACTGCTGAAGTCGCGCGCCTACCTGGTCTTCTTCCTTTCCTCCATCGCCATCTGCGTCCCGCTGGCGTTCTACTACAACTTCACCAATCCGTATCTCAACGATCTGGGCGTACGCAGCGCCGCCGGCCTGCAATCGCTGGGCCAGGTGTCCGAGGTCCTGCTGATGCTGGCCATGCCGTTCCTGTTCGTGCGGCTGGGGGTCAAGACCATGCTGGCGGTGGGCATGGCCGCGTGGGTGGTGCGCTACGTCCTGTTCGCCTTTGGCGATGCGGGCGGCGGTTTCTCCCTGCTGGTGATCGGCATCGTGCTGCATGGCATCTGCTACGACTTCTTTTTCGTCACCGGGCAGATCTACACCGATGCGCATGCCGGCCCTGCCGCACGCAGCAGCGCGCAGGGCTTCATCACCCTGGCCACTTACGGCGTTGGCATGCTGATCGGCACGTTCCTGTCCGGCGCGGTGGTGGAGCACTACACCACGGCGGCGGGCCCGGACTGGCAGAAGATCTGGCTGTTCCCGGCAGGTGTCGCGCTGGTCGTGTTGGTCGCCTTCCTGCTGCTCTTCCGCGACCGGCCGGTGGTCGCGGTCGCCCCTTCCACCCCCTGAGGACCGCACCCGATGCCCAAGCTTGGAATTGCCATCGTCGGTACCGGCATGATCGGCGCCGTACATCGCCGCGCGGCGCTGCTGGCCGGTGCGGAGATCCGTGGCGTGGCCGCCTCGTCACCGCAACGCGCACGCGACGTGGCGCAGGCGTGGGGTGTTGCGCATGCCTATCGGGACATCGAAGAGGTGGTCGCCGATCCACAGGTGCAGGTGGTGCACGTCTGCACGCCCAACCATCTGCACCGCGCCATGGCGCAGGCGGCACTGGAAGCCGGCAAGCACGTGGTCTGCGAAAAGCCGCTGGCGACGACGCTGGAAGACGCCCAGGCCCTGGCTGCACTGGCCGCCTCGAACGGGCTGGTCGCCACGGTGCCCTTCGTCTACCGCTACCACCCGGTGGTGCGCGAGGCACGAGCACGCATCGCGCAGGGCGAACTGGGGCCGCTGCACCTCATCCACGGCAGCTACCTGCAGGACTGGCTGCTGGACCCGGCCAGCAACAACTGGCGCGTGGACCCGGCGCTGGGCGGCGCGTCGCGCGTGTTCGCCGACATCGGCTCGCATTGGTGCGACCTGGTGGAATGGGTCAGCGGCGAGCGTTTCGTCGACGTCAGCGCGGCCTTCGCCACCGTGATCGCCGAGCGCAGCACCGACACCGGGCAGAGCTTCACCACAGCGGCGGCCGGTGGCGCGATGCAGGCGGTTGCGAGCGAGGACGTGGCGGCGGCGATGTTCCGCACTGGCGCCGGCACATTGGCATCGTTGACGGTCAGCCAGGTATCGGCCGGGCGTCGTAATCGCCTCTGGTTCGAGATCGACGGTGCCAGGGCCAGCGTGGCATTCAACCAGGAAGACGCCGAGCGGCTGTGGATCGGCCTGCCCGACCAGCGCGAGGAAGTCTTCGTCCGTGGGCCGGGCGCCGGCAGTGCCGAGCAACGCCGGCTGTCGGTGTTGCCCGCCGGGCATGCGCAGGGCTACGGCCAGTGTTTCGAGGCGTTTGTCGCCGACACCTATCGCGCCATCGAAGGTGAGCACCCGCAGGGCCTGCCCACCTTCGAAGACGGCGTGCGCTCGGCGCTGATCGTCGACCGCGTCATTGCATCGGCCAGGACACGCGCCTGGACCACCATCGGCTGAATCCCGGGAGACCCTCTTGATGAACACCTCTGTTCGCGGAACTGCAATTCTCGCCCTGCTGCTCGCTGCCCTGCCCGCCTTCGCGCACGACGTCGTCGCCCCGCGAGCGCCCATCGCGGTGCAGATGTACTCGTTGCGCAACGCCGGCTCGCTGGACCAGCAGCTGAAGATCGTCCATGACGCGGGCGTGGGTGCGGTGGAAACGGTGGGCACGCAGGGCGTCAGCGCCGCCGAACTCAAGCAGCTGCTGGACCGATACGCGATCAAGGCGATTTCGTCGCACGTGCCCCTGGCCGAGCTGCGCAAGGACCTGGCCGGCGTGGTGGCCTTCAACCGGTCGATCGGCAACACCACGCTGGTGGTGCCTTACCTGGACGCGAAAGATCGGCCGACGGACGCCGCGGGCTGGACCGCACTGGGCCAGGAACTGGGCCGGATCTCCAAACAGGTACGGGGCGAGGGCATGCGCCTGGCCTACCACAATCACGACTTCGAGCTGGTCGACTTCAATGGCAGGACCGGTCTGGACCTGTTGTTCGCCGCCGCCGGGTCTGACCTGCAGACCGAGCTGGATCTTGCCTGGGTGGCGCGCGCCGGCTACGACCCGGCGGTGATGCTGGGCAAGTTCCGCGGCCGGCTGTTCGCAGTGCATGCCAAGGACAATGCGCCCAAAGGCCAGGCCGAAGACGAAGGCGGTTTCGCCGCGGTCGGTCAGGGCGTGCTCGACTGGAACGCGATCCTGCCCGCCGCAGCGGATGCCGGCGTGCAGTGGTACATCATCGAGCACGACCAACCCCGTGATCCTGCCAAGGTCATCAAGACCGGTGCCGATTACCTGCGCGAACACCTGACCGTCAGCCCGCCCGCCCGCGCACCGCGCTAGCCCGCAAAGGAGCCCTGCTTGAAAACGACCCTGACACTGACGCTGGCCCTTTGGGCGGTAACGCATGCGCCATCGGCGTGGTCCAAGGACGACCCGGCTGCGGGCGCGACGCTGTATGCGGCCCACTGCACGGCCTGCCACGGCGCGGATCGCGCGGGCATGCCCGGCGCATTCCCCGCGCTCACCGACATCGGCAAGCGGATGACGCCTGTGCAGATCAAGGAGAAGATCAGCAAGGGCGGCGGGTTGATGCCGCCCTTCTCCCACTTGTCAAAGCAGGAGATCGATGACATCGCCAGTTTCCTGGCGAAGTAGCAGGCCGGCGTTGGCGCCGGCCCTGCGCCGTCAGAGTTCGCGTACCCAGATGTTGCGGTAGCTGACCTTGGCATCGTGTTCCTGCAGGTAGAGCGGCGCGCACCCATGCGGCGCGTACGACGGTGCGCCGATGTACTCGGTCCTGCCCGAGATGACGGTGTCGTCCTGCACCAGCACGCCGTTGTGCAGCACGGTGATGCGGGCCGGTGAGGTGAGTCCGCCGCCTGCCGAGAATCGCGGCGCCCTCCAGACGATGTCGTAAGCCTGCCACTGCCCCGGCGCACGCGAGGCATTCACCCGTGGCATGGCCTGCTTGTAGATCGAGCCGGCCTGGCCGTTGGCGTAGGTCGGGTTGTTGTAGCTGTCCAGCACCTGCAGCTCGTACAGTTCCTGCAGGAAGATGCCGCTGTTGCCCCGGTTCTGACCGTCGAATCCCTTCGTCTCGGTGGGCGTGCGCCACTCGACATGCAGTTGGATGTCGCAGAAGCGCTGCCGGGTGCGGATGCCCTTGCTGCCCGGAACCACTGTGAGTGCGCCATTGGCTACACGCCAAGGTACGCGTCCGCCCTGCTCCGACTCCCAGGCGGAGACATCGTCGCCGTCGAACAGCACGATCGCGTCGGAGGGCGCCCTCCCTTGAGGCGTGGACACGACTGCAGGCACGGGCGTCCACACCTCGGTCTTCGCTGGATCGCGCGCGGGATCGGTCTCGGCCTGTGCAAACACGGAGGCCGTGGCCAGCAGGCCAGCTGCAACCTGGAGAAGCCTGATCAACGTGTTGCGGTTCATCAGCTGGTCCCCCAGGCGGGCGTGCCAGGCACATAGGGCAGGTCGCCGTCGTAGCGGCCCGGTACTGCGACGTAGCGCAGCACGTCGGTCGCGCCGACCTTCGAGGTGAAGAAGCCGAAGATGGCGAGCTGCTTGATCATGGTGAAGTAATGCGGCATCGCTTCTCCTTCCGCGGCGGTGCCGGTCTCGGTCACGTCGACCGCGTGTTTCCTGGCCTCTGCATCCAGCGCGCGCAGGAGCTCGGCACGGGACTGCGGCGCGAGCGACGCGAACCGGCCGCCAGCGCGCTTGTCGATATCGGCCAGCCCTGCGCGGAACGTCGCCTGCTGCCGGGGCGTGTAGCAGTCGGCAACGAACCGCGCCATGAACAGACCGGCACCGGCGTCCTTCGCCCCCGGCGTTGCCGTGCGCGGCAGGATGGTCTCGGCGATTTCATCCAACGTGCCCACATCGGCGTCGGAGAAAGGCGTCTTCGCCCCTGCGGCGGGCGCCTGTCCCTGGACGAGCGCGGGCAGGCCGACCATGGCCGCGCCGGTGGCGGCGACGATCATCTTCAGGAGTTCGCGGCGATCCATCAGAGGTTCCCCGCTTTCAGTTCGCGCACGGCATGGTCGGCGGCCCGCGCCGTCAGCGCCATGTAGGTCAGCGAAGGATTCACGCAGGCGCTGGAGGTCATGCAGGCACCGTCGGTCACATAGACATTGGGCGCATCCCAGACCTGGTTGTGCTGGTTGAGCACCGAGTTGCTGCGATCACGCCCCATGCGCGCGGTCCCCATTTCGTGGATGCCTTTGCCCGGCGCGTAGTCGTTGTCGTGCATTTCCACGTCCCTGACACCGGCGGCCTCCAGCATCTCGGCAGCATCGGCGGCCATGTCCTTGCGCATAGCCTTCTCGTTGTCGCGCATGGACACGTCCATCGCCAATACCGGCAGGCCCCACTTGTCCTTGCGCTCGGCGTCCAAGCGGATCGTATTGTCGTGGTGCGGCAGCATTTCGCCGAAGCCGGTCATGCCGATGCGCCAGTCACCGGGAACGGTCAACGCCTCCTTCAGGTCGACACCGATGTTGAGCTCGGCGATCTCGCGTGACCACCCGTTACGGCTGGCACCGCCCTGGTAACCGAACCCGCGCAGGTAGCCGCGCTTGTCCGCAGCGACGTTGCGGAAACGCGGAATGTAGAAGCCGCAGGGACGACGGCCGAAGTAGTACTTGTCTTCATACCCGTCGACCCGGCCGGAGGCGCCCGCGCCGAAGTGATGGTCCATCACGTTGTGCCCAAGCTCGCCGGACGAGGAGCCCAGCCCACCGTCCCAGACATCGGTCGCCGAGTTCATCAGCAGCCAGGTCGAATTGAAGGACGACGCATTGAGGAAGATGACCTTGGCCGTGTACTGGTAGGTCTGGCCGGTCTCGGCGTCGATGACTTCCACGCCGCGCGCACGCTTGCGGTCCTTGTCATAGAGCACGTCCTTGACGATCGAAAACGGCCGCAATGTGAGGTTGCCGGTCTTCATGGCCGCCGGCAGCGTCGCCGACTGGGTCGAGAAATAGGCACCAAAGGGGCAGCCCAGGATGCACTTGTTGCGGTACTGGCAATTGACCCGGCCCTGTTCGGGCATGGGCTGGGTGATGTTGGCGGTGCGCGAGTGGATCATATGCCGCGTTCCGCCAAAGGCTTTCCGGATCCTCGCGGCCACATCCTTCTCGACGATATTCAGCGGGATCGGCGGCAGGAACTCGCCATCGGGCAGCACATCCAGCCCCTCCCGGGTACCGGCAATGCCCGCGAACTTCTCCACATGGTCGTACCAGGGTGCGATGTCGGCATACCGGATCGGCCAATCGGTGGCGATGCCGTCCTTGAGGTTCGCCTCGAAATCCAGGTCGGAGAAACGATAGCTCTGCCGCCCCCACATCAGCGAGCGACCGCCGACGTGATAACCGCGGAACCAGTCGAACCGCTTGGTTTCGATGTACGGCGATTCCTTTTCGTTGGCCCACATTCCCTCGAGGTTCTCGGCAAGCGCGTAGTCGCGCATCAACACCGGGTAGTCGGCCTTCATCGCTTGGGTTGGCCGGTTGCGGTGTGGAAAATCCCACGGCTCCTTCATCGCGTTGACGTAGTCCTTGACGTGCTCGATGTTGCGTCCGCGTTCCAGCATCAGGACCTTGAGGCCTTTCTCGGTCAGTTCCTTTGCCGCCCAACCGCCACTGATGCCGGAGCCAACGACGATAGCGTCGTAGTGATTGTCTGCCATGGGTTCTACTTCACCTTGGTGGATAGCGTTTCAGACGTCGCAGAGGCGGATCGCCTCGCGCAGCGAGCCGACGGGATCCGGCGCCGCAGGCATGAATTCCTGCGCCAGATAGCCATCGAAACCGGTGTCGCGGATCGCGCGACAGATGGCGGGATAGTGGAGCTCCTGTTGATCTCCGATCTCGTGCCGGCCAGGCACGCCTGCGGTGTGGTAGTGCTTGAAGCACGCGTGATGCTTGCCAATGGTGGCGATGATGTCGCCCTCCATGATCTGCATGTGGTAGATGTCGTACAACAGACCAAAATGATCCGAGCCGAGCCGTTGGCACAGCTCCACGCCCCATGCGGTGTGGTCGCACAGGTAGTCGGGATGATCGACCTTGGAGTTCAGCAGCTCCATCACCAGCACGACGCCGCGCTTCTCGGCGTGCCCAAGGATGCGTTTGAGCCCTGCCTCGGCATGGGCCATGCCCTCCTGGGGGTCCATGCGGTTGCGGTTGCCGGAGAAGCAGATGAGGTTGCGGTAGCCGGCATCGGCCACCAGGTCGATGTGCTGCGTGTAGCGCTCGACCAGCTCCTCGTGGAACTCGCGGCCGGCAAAGCCCTTGGTCAGGCCCAGCTCTGCGCCGTTGCACATCGCGCTGTCCACGCCATGGGCCTTCAGCGTGGGCCAGTCCGCCGGCCCCACCAGATCGATGGCGGCGAACCCGATGGCCTTCACCGTCTGGCAGAGCTGGGCAATCGATTGCTGCGGGAACGTCCAGCGGGCGACGGAGTGCTTCAGGTTGCCCTTGAGCGGCGCGGTGGCTGCGAACGCAGGCAAAACGCCCGCAACCCCCAAGCCAACGCTCCCGATCACCGCCATGCGCAGCGCATGGCGCCGTGTGAGCCCCGGGGCTGGGCCTGGTCCGATCAAATGGATAGGCATCCACTTTCCGGCCTCCCAACCGGTATGACACGCTGACGATTCGATTTAATGCAATCGATTGCACCATAGAGGAGCGCGTCTTTTTTTTGCAAGACGCAGTGCACTAAAACCCATGCTGCAGAGCACAAAGCCCACGGACGTTTGGCTCGACCTTAGGGCTTACGTCGGTATCGTTGAGCGCTGGGAGAAGCCGACCAACGGTCGGCTCTACGGGTGTGCGTACGGTCTTCCCGCGCACACAAATCCGGTTTCAAGGTCGCCTGCGTTGCCCGAGCCGTTGATCGATCTGCGTTGACCGAGCCGTTGATCGATCTGCGTTGCTCCCTGTGAACAGGCGAAGACCCACAAAAAATCCCCGTAAGAACGGGGATTTTCTTGAAGCTCTGCCGGGACGTACCGGTGCGTTTTGCTTGAAAGGGTTGTGCCTACCAAAAAGGTAAACAACTGCCACCTGCGCTGGCATGCAATGCACCCAGCGTACTACTGCCTCGCGAGTGTCAACAACTTCGCCTACCAGATAAACTTATTGACATCCTTGCCCCCTATCCACTGGGAACACCCGCAATAGCTGGAAGCCAAATCGCACCCTTCCCCTCTGCTGGCATACGACCCAACGAGACGCGTTCGACGCCACCTTTCCAACTCTGGACGGGACGGTCGGATTGACTCAATCATCTGGATCGTCGTGCAGCGGCCGGAACGTTTTGGGTTTGTTGGGGATTCTGCCTRCCGGCGCGTTTCCTGTTGTTCAAGGACCCGACTGCGCTCCGCTTCGGTGCGTGCCAACCCTCCGATCCAGAAACTCCCGGATTACCGGAATGATCTCGTCCGCATGCGTCTCCAGCGCGAAGTGCCCGGTATCGAAAAAGTGGATTTCGGCATCGGGAATGTCGCGCTTCCACGCCTCTGCACCGGCGGGCAGGAAGTACGGATCGTTTCGCCCCCACACGGCAAGCAGCGGCGGCCGATGCGTCCGGAAGTAGGCCTGGAACGCGGGGTAAAGCCGCACATTGGAGGCGTAGTCCAGCAGCAGGTCCAGCTGGATATCCGCGTTGCCGGGCCTGGATACATGCAGCCCCTCAAGGGTGTAGCCATCCGGCGCCACCAGGCTGGGGTCGCGCACGCCTTCCAGGTACTGCCATTTGATCGCAGCGGCCGTGGGGAACTCAGCCAGGGCAGCGCGGTTCTGCGCACTGGGATCGTTCCAGTAGGCGCGGATCGGATCCCACCCTTTCGCCAGGCCGTCCTCGTACGCGTTGCCGTTCTGCGAGATCAGGGCGGTGATCCGCTCTGGATTCGCGCTGGCAAGACGCCATACCACCGGGGCGCCGTAGTCGTGCACTACCAGCGCGTAACGCTCCAGCTTCAGCTGCTCGGTGAAGCGCTGCAGGGTCGCGGCCAGGGTGTCGAAGGTGTAGTCATACGCGCCACGCGCAGGTGCCTCGGTGTAACCGAAGGAGGGCAGGTCCGGGGCGATGACGTGGTACTTGTCCGACAGCGCCTCGATGACGTCCCGGTACATGTACGACGACGCCGCGAACCCATGCAGCAGGAGCACGGTGGGGCCCGAACGGGGGCCGGCCTCCCGATAGAACACCTTGACCTCGCCCACCTGTTCGTAGCGGTACTGGACTTGGGCGTGCGCGGTGGCGGTGGCGGTGGCGGCGAGCAGGGCAGCCGTCGCGCCGAATCGGGCGAGCGTACTCGAAGGAGTCATGAGCGTTTTATGTAACCACATTGGAGTTGATTTGAAGGTTACGCACGGCAGTGGTAACCTGTCAACAACATTTAAAGGGGTTACGAATGATCGACTCAGCTCCATCCCCCGCGCTGTTCGTGGCCAATGATCTGGCGCTCGACTTCATCAACTCGGCCTACGGCCCCAGTACGGCCATGGTGGACGTGTTTCAGGGCGACCAGGCGGCAGTCGACTGGCTGGCCGCGGCGGGCGTCCTGGACGCAGGCGCGGTCCCCATTCCGAAGGGCGTGGCGGCGCTGGCGGCCGCCCTGCGCGACGAAGCACGCGAACTGCTGGCGGCTGCACGGGCAGGTCGACCGTTCCAGGCACCGGTGGTGAACAGGGTGCTGGAGGCTGGCCGACCGATCGTTCAACTGCAGTCGTCCACTGACGGTGCAGGCCCTTGCGTGGTCGAACGGCGCCGCGATGACAGCGCAGAAAGCCTGCTGGAGCCCATCGCAGTGGCGCTGAGCCGGCTCCTCGCCGGTGGCGACCTGCAGCACGTACGCGAGTGTGAAGCGCATGACTGCACACTGCTGTTCCATGACACGACCAAGTCGCGAAAGCGCCGTTGGTGCAGCATGGCGCTGTGCGGGAACCGGATGAAAGTGGCGGCGTTCCGGTCTCGCAAACTGAATCCCCCCGGGTTCGGTGGAGGCCAGTAGGTTTACGTCAGGCCACCACCGCGGCGGCTTGACTGGCTAGTTGCCGATAGTAGTTTGCCTCGGCTTCGGCAGGCCGGATATAGCCGATGGGTTCCAGCTGTCACTGATGGTCGTGCGCACGGTCTTGCCTGGCCTCACACCTTGCAATCCAAGGCGGCGCATCAGTCCCTCGACGGTACAACGCGCCACCGCCGTTCCCTCGCGAGCCAGTTGACGCCAGACCTTCACCGCGCCGTGGACTTGCATGTTGGACTGCCAGACACGCTCGATCTGAGGAGCGAGGAGGTCGTCGCCGTGCGCACGCGAACAGCGCTGTTGCGGATCGCGCCGAAGCGCCGCATACCGTCGATACCCAGACGGGAAATCTGCAGGATCTTGCAGATCGGCTCGCCCCCGAACGCATCCCGATGCGTATCAAAAAGAGCGGAAATGCTTCCCGATCTGGAAGCACCGGGGAGCGTTCACCGRACGCGAACAGACCAAGCCGAACACGGAATTCTGGTGCCATCGTTTACATCCTCTACAAATGGAAGATGGAAACGAGATCAGCACATGGGAGAGCCGCGGCCGCAAATAGCAGAAACCCCGGTAAGTACAGGTACTTACCGGGGCCTTGTCTACATAATTCTGCAGCTAAAAATCAGAACGGAATATCGTCGTCAGCGAAGTCGTCCATCGGCGGCGCCGACTGCGCCGGTGCCTGCTGCGGACGCTGCTGGCCATAACCGCCACCCTGCCCGCCCTGGCGCTGACCGCCGCCACCACCGCCGCCGCCGCCGTACTCCTGGCGCGGGGCTTGCTGGCGCTGCGGACGCTCGCCGCCACCGTAGTTGCCACCGCCGGCAGCAGCACCGCCACCGCCGCCGCCTTCACCGCGGCCGCCCAGCATCTGCATTTCGTCGGCGATGATGTCGGTGGAGTACTTCTCCACACCGTCCTGGCCGGTGTACTTGTCGTAGCGCAGGCTGCCTTCGACGTAGACCGAGCTGCCCTTGCGCAGGTACTCACCGGCGATTTCGCCGAGCTTGCCGAAGAACACCACGCGGTGCCATTCGGTACGCTCCTGCTGGTTGCCATCCTTGTCCTTGCGGACGCTGGTGGTGGCCAGGCTGATGCGGGTGATCGCCATGCCGCCTTGGGTGTACTTCACGTCCGGGTCGTTGCCGAGGTTGCCGACCAGGATGACTTTGTTGATGCCGCGCGCCATAGGGTTGCTCTTCCGTTGTCCGAGGGCAGGCCGCAGTCATATCACAGCCCAAGGCGGGGTGYAGATACGCGGGGCTGCCCCAGGTGAAATGGGGGGGTCCAGAAGGCACCATCTTACCATCGCCGCCGTCCCCGGCCCTGTGGGGATTCCGCCCGGAACCGACCAGATTCCCCCGCACGCCAAGGGCGGCAAGGGCGCTGACGGGTTCCACAGGCCGCTGGCGTAATCCCGCCATCGCCCGCCGGCCGGGCCACGGCCTTGCCGCGCATGGCATCATGCAGATCGTCGTCCCCCGCCGTACCCCAGCAATGACCATCCGAGGCAAAGCCACTTCCCTGGACATCGCCCACCTGGCCGGGGTGTCGCAGCCGACCGTCTCGCGCGCCCTGCGCGGCAGCCCGATGGTCAACCCCGAAACCCGCGAGCGCATCCTGCGCATCGCCCGGGAGCTGAACTACAAGGTCGACAAGAACGCCTCCAGCCTGCGCCTGCGCAATGCCGGCACGCTGGCGCTGCTGTTCTTCGAGGACCCGACCAACGACGACTCGCTGATCAACCCGTTCTTCCACGCCATGCTCGGCTCGATCACCCGCGCCTGCGCGCTGCGCGGCTACGACCTGCTGGTGTCATTCCAGCAGCTGTCCACCGACTGGCAGGCCGATTACGAAGACAGCAACAAGGCCGACGGGATCATCCTGCTCGGCTACGGCGATTACCACGAGTCGCGCGAGCGGCTGCAGCGGCTGGTCGAGCAAGGCACCCATTTCGTGCGCTGGGGCGCGGCCCTGCCCGACCAGCCCGGGGTGTCGATCGGCAGCGACAACTTCCAGGGTGGCTTCGATATCACCGCGCACCTGCTGGACCAGGGCTGCCGGCGGATTGCCTTCATCGGCCATGCGTCCAGCCATTACCCGGAATTCGAGGAGCGCTATCGCGGCCATGTCGCGGCGATGGCCGCGCGCGGGATCACCGCCGAGCCCGGCCTGCAGCACGATGCGATCACCACCGAGCAGGACGGCTTCGATGCCTGCCACGCGTTGCTGGCACGCGGCGAGCAGGTGGACGGGGTGTTCGCGGCCAGCGACCTGATCGCGATCGGCGCCATGCGGGCGTTGCGTGAGCAGGGCCTGCGCATCCCGCAGGACGTGGCGCTGGCCGGCTTCGACGACATTCCGCTGGCGGCCTCGGTGTCGCCCACGCTCACCACCGTGCAGCAGGACACCAAGCAGGCCGGGCAGCTGCTGGTGGAGAAGCTGCTGGCGCTGATCAACGGCGAGGCGGTGGACGGGCAGACCATCGCGGTGAAGCAGGTGCTGCGGGAATCGTCACGGCGCGGTTGAGCGGGTTCAAGCAGGTGGTTTGCTCCAGCCAAACCAGCGGCTGAAGTTCAGAAAGCTACATACCCCCATCGAAGCAGCCGGCCAGATCGCGGCAAGCATGCCCCATACCCAGCGTCGTCTGCCTTGAGCTTGTGCGGCGTTCGCAAGGTGCCAGGCCACACCCAGGTTCACCAGCCATGTCAACGCAAGGGCAAGCCCTTCGCCGTCGTAGCCCATATGAGAAAACGCCATGCCTACGGCGGCGCCTCCCAATACACCCAGAAGCCACATGACAGCCGCGATATCGAGGTGGCGCTTGCCCAGCGACGAGGATGAGAGGGCGGTCATGGGATGGGCGTTGGCTGGGAAGTCCGTGCCGATCGTAGCCCGGGATTGTCGCTCTGTGCCATACAGCATCCCCCCACTCGCCCACCCATCCATGACTTACGGCGGATGCAGCGTCCTCCCTTTGCGCCCATAACTCGCTCTTCAACACAGGGAAAGGTGTCCGCCCCATGCTGCAGATCCGCTCGCTGTCCAAGACCTACGCCAACGGCGTGCACGCGCTCAACGGGGTGACGCTCGATATCCCGCGCGGCATGTTCGGCCTGCTCGGCCCCAATGGCGCGGGCAAGTCCTCGCTGATGCGGACCCTGTCCACGTTGCAGGAGGCCGACAGTGGCAGCGTGACCCTGGAGATTCCCGGCGAGCCGGCCATCGACGTGCTGCGCGACAAGGATGCGGTGCGGCGCCGGCTGGGCTACCTGCCGCAGGACTTCGGGGTGTATCCCAAGGTGAGCGCGCTGGATCTGCTGGAGCACTTCGCCGTGCTCAAGGGCCTCACCCACAAGGGGCAGCGCCGCGAGGTGGTGGACGGGCTGCTGCAGCAGGTGAACCTGTGGGACGCACGCAAGCGCAAGCTGGGCACCTACTCGGGCGGCATGCGCCAGCGCTTCGGCATCGCCCAGGCGCTGCTGGGTGATCCCCGCCTGGTGATCGTGGATGAACCCACCGCCGGCCTGGACCCGGAAGAGCGCAACCGCTTCCTCAACCTGCTGGCCGCCATCGGCGAGAACGTCGCGGTGATCCTGTCCACCCATATCGTGGAAGATGTCACCGACCTGTGCCCGAGCATGGCCATCATGAACAAGGGGCAGGTGCTGCTGACCGGCAAGCCCAGCGATGCGATCGAGGCGCTGCACCAGCAGGTCTGGCGCAAGCAGGTGGATACCGCCGAACTGGCCGGCTATGAAGCCAACCATGTGGTGCTGTCGACGCGGCTGGTCGGCGGGCGTCCGGTGATCCACGTGCACAGCGCCACCAACCCCGGCGATGGCTTCCAGGCGGTCGCCCCTGACCTTGAAGATGTCTATTTCCAGCGGCTGCGCCTGCAGTCGCGCGCTGCCTGACCGGAGCGCGCCCATGATCACTGCCTTCTTCCGCTTCGAGCTGCGCGAGCAGCTGCGCTCTCCCCTGTTCTGGCTGTTGTCGCTGCTGTTCGCCGCGCTGGCCTTCGCCGCGGCCTCCACCGATGCGGTGCAGATCGGCGGTGGCACCGGCAATGTGCACAGCAACGCGCCGATTGTGATTGCCCGCTTCATGGGCGTGTTCACCATATTCGGCATGCTGGTATCCACCCTGTTCGTCAGCAATGCACTGCTGCGCGATTTCGAGCTGGGTACCGCCGAGCTGATCTTCGCCAGCCCGGTCAAACGCCGCGACTACCTGGCCGGGCGCATCCTGGCCGCGCTGTGCGCCGGCCTGCTGTTCTATCTGATCATCGCCGCGGGCCTGTTCCTGGCCCCGTTCATGCCCTGGGTGGACCCGGCGCGGATGGGGCCGGTCTCGCTGCGGGGCTACGCGTGGACGTTCGCCTTCATCGTCCTGCCCAACCTGGTGTTCACCACCGCACTGCTGGCGATGCTGGCCGCGCTGACCCGCTCGATCCTGTGGGTATACATCGGCCTGGTCGGCTACTTCGTGCTGTACGGGGTGAGCGCCTCGTTGCTGCGCGACATCGACAACACCTGGATCGCCACGCTGGCCGAGCCGATGGGCATGCGTGCCGTCGGGCGCACCGTGCGCTACTGGGCGGCCGAACAGAGCAACACCCAGCTGCCGCAGGTGGCCGGTTACCTGTTGGCCAATCGCGCGCTGTGGCTGGGCGTTGCCGCCGCCTTGTTCACGGCGACCTTCGCGCTGTTCCGCACCGAGCGCAGTGGCAGCGGGCGGCGTCGCTGGGGGCGCAAGCCTGCCGCGCCGACGCCTGCGACCGTGCGCCCCACGCAATGGGGGGTACCGCGCATCCGCCCCACCTTCGGTGCGGTCACCGGATGGCAGCAGTACCTGCGTCAGGTCCGCTTCGATACCACCGGCGTGCTGCGCAGCGTGCCGTTCCTGGTGCTGCTGCTACTGGGCCTGGCCAACTTCATTCCCGGCGCGCTGACGCAGGAATCGCTGTACGGCACGCCGATCTATCCGGTCACCGCCGAAATGCTGGCCTTGCTGCAGGGCGCGTACAGCTGGCTGCTGGTGATCATCGTGCTGTTCTACGCCGGCGAGCTGGTGTGGAAGGAACGCACCGCGCGGCTCAATGAAGTCAACGATGCGATGCCGGTGCCCAACTGGGTGCCGCTGCTGGCCAAGTTCACCGTGCTGGTGGTGGTGATCGCCTGCTTCCAGGCGGTGGGCGCGGCGGTGTCGATGCTGCTGCAGCTGGGCCAGGGCTACACGCGGCTGGAGCCGCTGGTGTACCTGCAGACGCTGGCGCTGGGCTCGGTGTTTTACGTGCTGATGGGCGGCATGGCGCTGGTGCTGCAGGTGCTGACCAACAACAAGTTTGCCGGCTACGCGCTGCTGATCGTGGTGATGATCGGCCAGGTCGCGCTCGGCCTGCTGGACTACACCCAGAACCTGTACAACTTCGGCAACTGGCCCAATGCGCCGTATTCGGACATGAACGGCTTCGGCCACTTCCTGGTCGGGCAGCTGGCGTTCCAGAGTTACTGGGCGCTGCTGCTGGCCGCGTTGCTGTGCCTGGCGTCGGCGTTCTGGGTACGCGGGGTCGGAACGGGCCTGCGCCAGCGCATCACCCTGGCCCGCCGTCGCCTGCGCGGCCCGGCCGGTGTGGGCGCGGCGCTGGCCATGGTGGGCTTCGTGGCGGTCGGCGGCTGGCTGTACTGGAACACCAACATCCGCAACGAATTCCTGTCGCCGGACCAGCAGCGCGACCTGCAGGCGCGTTACGAGCGTGAGCTGTCCAAGTACCGCGACCTGCCGCAGCCGCGCATCGTCGCGGTGGACAACCGGGTCGACCTGCATCCGGAAACCCGGTCGGTCACCCTCGATGCCGACTGGACCGTGCGCAACACCCACGCCACCCCCATCACCGACATCCATATCGCGATGGGCGACGACCGGCAGCTCGTTGCCGTGGACCTGGGCGGGCAGACGCTGGGTTTCCATGATGTCGATCTGGGCTACCGCATCTACCACTTGAACAACCCATTGCAGCCGGGCGAAGAGCGCCGCGTGCACTTCCGCGTGGACCAGCACCCCGATGGCATCACCGCCGGGCAGGCCCCCACCGACGTGGTCGAAAACGGCAGCTTCTTCAACAGCCGCATGCTGCCCTCGTTCGGCTACGAAGACGCCGCGCAGCTGGAAGACCGCAACGAGCGCCGCAAGCGCGGGTTGGGCGAACCGACCCGCATGCCCAAGCTGGAAGATGAAACGGCGCGTGCCAACACCTACATCTCCGACGACGCGGACTGGCTCGATTTCCGCACCACGATCTGCACCGCGCCGGACCAGATCGCGCTGGCACCGGGCTACCTGCAGGAGGAGAAGACGATCAATGGCCGGCGCTGCTTCCGCTATGCCATGGACCGGCCGATGCTCAACTTCTACGCGTACCTGTCCGCGCGTTGGCAGGTCAAGCGCGGCATGTACAAGGACATCCCGATCGAGGTGTATTTCGATCCGCGCCACGGCTACAACGTGGACCGCATGATCGAGGCAGTGCAGAAGTCGCTGGCCTACTACGAGGCCAATTTCACCCCGTACCAGCACCGCCAGGTGCGCATCATCGAATTCCCGGGGTACCAGAGCTTCGCGCAGTCCTTCGCCAATACCATCCCCTACTCCGAATCGATCGGCTTCATTGCCGATCTGCGTGATCCGGAGAAGATCGACTACGTGTTCTACGTGACCGCCCATGAGATCGCGCACCAATGGTGGGCGCACCAGGTGATCGGTGCCAACGTGCAGGGCGCGACGATGCTGTCCGAGTCGCTGGCGCAGTACTCGGCATTGATGGTGATGGAGAAGGCCTACGGTCGCCAGCACATGCGGCAGTTCCTCAAGACCGAACTGGACCGCTACCTGTCCGGCCGCGGTGGCGAACGCATCGAAGAGCTGCCGCTGGAGCGTGTGGAGAACCAGCAGTACATCCACTACGAGAAGGGCTCGCTGGTGTTCTACCGCCTGCGCGAAGAGATCGGCGAGGACGCCTTGAACCGCGCGCTCAAGCGTTTCCTGCAGGACAAGGGTTACCAGCAGCCGCCGTACACCACCTCGCGCGAATTGCTGGACTACATCCGTGCCGAGACCCCGGCGGACCGCCAGGCATTGGTGACCGATCTGTTCGAGAAGATCACCCTGTACGACAACCGCCTGCTGGAGGCGAAGGCGCGCAAGCGCGATGACGGCAAGTACGAGGTCACCCTCACGCTGCACGCCGAGAAGCGCTATGCCGACGGCGGCGGCAAGGAAACGCCCGGAAGGATGGACGACTGGGTCGACGTGGGCGTGTTCGCCAACGCGCCGTCGGGCAAGGAGCGCGACCAGAAGGTGCTGTACCTGAAGCGCCACCACATCACCACCGAGTCCCCGACGGTCACCGTGGTGGTGGATGGCAAGCCGGATGAGGCCGGTTTCGATCCGTACAACAAGTTGATCGACCGGGTCAGCGATGACAATCGGCGCAAGGTGAGTCTGTAGGGCCGAGCCGTGCTCGGCCGCACACCCAAGGCAACGGGCCTGCGTCACGCAGGCCCTGCACCGACAGGCTCAGCCTGCGGCGGACACCTGCGCCTCGGCCATCGACTGCAGCACCGCCTCGCTGAACTCGTCAAGCAGGAACGGCTTGGCGATCATCGCCATGCCGGTTTCCAGGAACGCCGAACGTTCCTGCGCCTTCTCCGCGTAGCCGGTCATGAACAACACCGGCAGACCCGGTCGGGATTGCCGCGCGATCTCCGCCAGCTGGCGCCCGTTGAGGCCGGGCAGGCCAACGTCGGTGACCAGCAGGTCGATGCGTCGCGACGAGGCCAGGATGGGGATGGCGCCGTCGGCATCGCCGACCACTTCCACCCGATAACCCAGGTCTTCCAGCACCACGGTGACCAGCATCCGCACCTGGGCGTCGTCTTCAACCACCAGGATGGACTGACCCGACCCCAGCGACACCGTCGGGGTGCTGGCGGCGGGCACCGGCTCGATCGCTGGCTCCACCAGTGGGATATACAGTGAAATGGTAGTGCCCTGCCCGGGCAGGGAATCGATGGCGATGTGGCCGCCGGACTGCTGCATGAAGCCGTACACCATCGACATGCCCAGCCCGGTGCCCTTGCCGATCGGCTTGGTGGTGAAGAACGGCTCGAACGCACGTTCGACCACTTCCGGGGGCATGCCGCTACCGGTATCGGCTACGGCCACCACGGCGTAGTCGCCCGCCGGGATGGTGGCCGACTCGCCCTCGCCCATCGTCACCGAGGAGGTGCGCAGTTCCAGTTCACCACCGCCCGGCATCGCATCGCGTGCATTGATGGCCAGGTTCAACAGGGCGCTTTCAAACTGGTTGGTATCCAGCGCAGCATGCAGCGGGGCGGCGGCGAGGCGGGTATGGACGCGGACGGTTTCGCCCAGGGTGCTGCGCAGCAAGTGCTCGATCGAGCCGACCAGTGCATTGAGTTCCACCGGCCGGGAATCCAGCGACTGGCGGCGCGAGAACGCAAGCAGCCGCTGGGTAAGGCTGGCGGCGCGTTGACTGGAAGCGGTGGCAGTATCCAGGAAGCGCTCCAGGTCATCCACCCGGCCCATTTCCAGCCGCATCCGCACGATGTCCAGCGCGGACAGGATGCCGGTAAGCATGTTGTTGAAATCGTGCGCGATGCCGCCGGTGAGTTGCCCGATGGCTTCCATTTTCTGCGCCTGGCGCAGCGCGGCCTCGCTGGCCTCGCGCGCGGCCATCTGCGCTTCCAGTTCGCGGGTGCGCTCGGCCACCATCACTTCCAGGTCCTGGGCGTGCTGCTGGCTGGTCTCCAGCGCCATCTTGGAGGCGGTGATGTCGGTGACGAAGACGTGGAAACCGTCGGCCACGCCGTCGGCGACAAACCGCGGGGAGTAACGCACTTCGCTGTCGCGCCGCGACCCATCGCGTCGCGGCCAGCTGACCTCGAACACCACTTCCTCGCCCTGCAGCGCGCGCGCCATCGCCGCATTGCGGCTGTCGGACACATCGATGCCCACCACCTCGCTGACATGCCTGCCGATCACCTCGCCGACCGGCAGATCGAACCAGGTTTCATAGGCGCGGTTGGCGAACCGGTAGTGCAGGGAGCGGTCGACGAAGGCGATGAGCACCGGCATCGCATCGGCGATCAGCCGCAGCTCCGATTCACTGCGCACCAGCGCGACCCGGCTGTCGGCCAGCGCCTGCATCTGGTCGCGCACCAGGTACTGCTTCTCGCGCGCGCGCAACGCGCCCTGCACCGAACTCAGCAGCGAAATACTGCCCAGCGGACGGTCCAGCTCGACCACGTTCATCGACTGCGGCAGCAGCCCGTCCACCGGCGAACGCCGATGGGCACGTGGCGAACGCAGCAGGATGAAGGGCAGGTCCGACCAGGCTTCCTGTGCCGACAGCGGCGCGAGCAGCATGTCCGCGCCGGTCGCCACTGCTTCTTCAGTGATCAGCACCACGCCGGCACGCTGGTCGAGCGCCTCGGCCAGCGCGGTCAGGTTGGTGTGGATGCAGGTGACCAGGCCCGCACTGTGCAGCACTGCGGCAATGCTCTGGGCGTCGCGCCCGAACGGCGCGACAATGTGGACGATACTGGTTGCGCCTTCGTCATCCGGCATACGGGTGGCCCAGCAGTTCCGCGCTGTCGCCAACAAATTCCGGAGTGCCGGTGAGGATGCCCCTGAACTCCTTCAACGGACCGCTCAACGCCAGGCCGCGGCCATCGATCTTGAGCTCGCGGATGGTGTCTTCGTGCGCGCCACCGCGGTTCTTGATGACCGAAATCGCCTTGCGAATGCGCCCCTGCGCCTCGAAGAAGCGGAACAGGATCACTGCATCGGCGATGTAGGACACATTGATGCTTCCCGTGGACATGGTGCCGACCAGGCCGTGCTGAGGATTCACCATGAAGGTGACTACGCCCTTCTGGTTGAGATAGGACAACATCTCATGCAACTGCAGCATCAGCTGCTTTTCCTGCGGCATGGCCGCCACGTAGCCATTAAGGCTGTCGATCAGCAGGACGCTGCAGCCGCGCTCCTCGACCGCCTTCTGGATGTTCCAGGAGAACTCGCCGGGCGAGATGTCGGCCGGGTCGATCTGCATGATTTCCAGGCGCCCGGACGCCAGATGCGCGTGCAGGTCGATATCCAGCGCCTTGGCCCGGTTCAGCAGGGTACCGACGCGCTCGTCGAACTCGAAGATGCAGCACTTCTCGCCGCGCTCGCACGCGGCCCAGATGTACTGCAGCGCCACGTTGGTTTTACCGCTGCCGGCCGGGCCGGTGAGTAGAGTGCAGGTGCCGCGCAGGGGACCGCCGCCGAGCAGGTTGTCGATCTCGTCCACGCCGCTGCCGATCGGGGTGCCTTGGAAATAATCATGATGCTGGTTGGCGATCAGGCGCGGGAACACCTCCAGCCCGCCCTCGCGGATGACCATGTCGTGGTAGCCGGCGACGAAGTCCACACCGCGCAGCTTCTGTACCTGCAGGCGGCGACGCGCCGGACCGAAGTCCAGGGTCAGCCGCTCCAGCGAGATCACGCCATGGCACAGGCTGTGCAACTGGCCGTCGCGGTCCTCACCGGTGGAGGTGAGGTCATCGACCAGGAACACGGTGGCGCTCTTGGGCGCGAAGAACTGCTTCAACGCCAGGATCTGGCGGCGGTAACGCAGCGAATCCTGGGCCAGCAGCCGCAACTCGGACAGCGAATCGAACACCACGCGATTGGGCCGGATGCGGTCCACTTCGCCCAGGATCAGGTTGACGGTTTCATCCAGCTCCACTTCCCACGAATGCAGGACCGACTGCAGGCGTCCGTTGCCCAGCGCGTCCTCGGCCGAGCCGAGTTCGAACAGGTGCAGGCCCTCCAGCGACCAGCCATGCGCGGTGGCAACCTCGCGCAGTTCCTCGGCCGTCTCGGACAGGGTGATATACAGGCAGCGCTCACCGCGCTGCAGCCCTTCGAGCAGGAACTGCAGCGACAGCGTGGTCTTGCCCGAACCGGGCGGTCCCTCCAGCAGGTACAGCCGCCCCTGCGGGAAGCCGCCACGGAGGATCTGATCCAGGCCCTGGATGCCGGTGGTGATGCGTGCGGATTGTGTCTGCATAGGTTCGCCAGTTTCGACGGGGCGAGTCTAGCAACCGCTTCTGTGTAGAAATTGTGTGATCAGCTTCGCTAACTGAAATCGCATTAAGCAAGGTGTGGGCGATGTAAAAACGCGCGGCGGCCTACGCAAAATCCTTGAGGATCTCGCCGATGCCGGCGGCCGAAAGCTCCAACCCCAGGCGCGTGCCGGGATTGACCACCACCCCGTAGCCACCGGGCACCCGCTTGAGCACCTCGAGCATCTGCATGCGGATCGTGTGCGGGGCCTGCTGGGCATGGAAGCCGACGCGCGACATGTGGGTGAATACGGCCACGTGCAGCACGCCCTGCTTGTCGAACAGGAGCGGGTCGAAGCCGCTGCCGTCGGGGGTGACCAGGCTGCCGGTAAGCAGCACCACCTCGGAGGCGACGAACGCCTTCATGAACGGCCCGATCGGCAGTTGGCCGTCCATCGCGGTCTGCAGCAGGGCTTCGATCGGGGTCTGCGGGGGGAGTTCGGTCATGGCGGACGGGCAGCAGGGGGTGACGCATTGTACCGTTGCGGCGGTGGGCGGCCGGCCGCCAGGGGGCCTGCGCGGTAGCCCTCAGCCCGGGTCCCCGATCAGGAACCGATGGAAGGTCGGGTCATCACTGGCCAGTTCGATGGCACGCATGCCCATGCGAGGCAGCGCGCGCGTCCAGTAGGCGTACGCGGCGCCGTCGCCACGGAACACCGCGAGCAGCCATTGGCCCCCATCGGGGCGCACCAGGGCGGTGACGACATGCGCGGCCAGCCCCTGGCGACGGTGCCTGGGCAGCACGAAGAGGTCGGCCAGTTCAGGGCATCGGCGCCCGTCCTGCTCCACCTGGTCCACCAGTACGAACCCGGCAAGCGCATCGTCGACGAACAACAGCCGGGCCCAGGCCGGATCAGCGCGGACCGACGCCCGGACGTCGTTGAGGTCGCAGTCAAACAGGCCGTCTGCGCGTACGTCCTCGCCACTCCAGGCAGACGCTTCAAAGTAGTAGAACTGCATCAGGTGGAACAGACGCTCGGCATCGTCCGGCGTTGCGGGGCGCAGGGAAAATTGGGACATGTAGACAGTGCTCGGCGAGGACCGCAGCATGCGGTCGCGGTGCCGAGTGTAGTGCCCGGCCCACCGCAACGCGGCGGACCGGACGGGTGACAGGCTATTTCGCCAGGCGCCGGGTCCGCGCCTGCTGATCGTCCACCGCTGCCTTCAACTGGGCCTGCAGCGCAGGCTGCTCCACCGGCGCATCCAGCACGAACACGCGCACGCCGTGCGCAGGCACCTCGGTCGTCAGCGTCCGCTTGACCGTCTGGCGCTGCCCGCCCAGGGCATCGCGCCACTGGCCAGCCTGCAGGTAGCGGCTCACCTCGATGCTGCGCGCGGCATCCCCCTTGTTGAGCAGCACCAGCGCCGTCTGGTGGGTGTGGCCCTGCTGCAGCACGCGGAAGAACACCGCTTCATCGCCCTGCAGGCGCTCGTTGACCTGGAGGCCACGCTGCAGCGCCGGTGTGGCTTGGCGCAGCTGCGCGATGCGCTGCAGCGGACCGAAGATCGGGCTCTGCGGGGCGGCGGCGATGCGCTGCTGGCCGAAGTAGGCGCGGTTGCCGGCGTGTTCGGCGCGGCTGCGCATGAACCCCACTTCCGACCCGTAATAGAGCACCGGGATGCCGCGCGCGGTGAACAGCCAGTTGTGCGCGTCGATGAAGCCGTTGTCGGTGGCGTCCAGGCGGGCCATGTCGTGGTTGTCGTAGAAGCTCATCAGCTCGTACGGATTGGCATACGGCCCACCGACCAGGTGCAGCGGCTCGGCCAGGGCTTCAAAGCCCTTCTGTTCCTTGCCGAACACCGAGGACAACGCACCGCGCAGCGGGAAATCCAGCACGCTGACGTTGGCGTTGGCCGGCCAGGTATGCTCGGCAATCGTATTGGCGTCGTAGTCGAAAGCCTCGCCGAACATGAACATGCCCGGATGCGCCGCGCGGATGCGGCTGACGAACGCATGCCACCACGGGTGCGGCAACCAGCCGATGGTATCGATGCGCAGCGCGTCCACGCCCTGCGCGGTCCACTGCAGGTACGCGCCAACCAGGTAGTCCATCACCGCCGGATTGTGCTCGTTGAAATCCGACAGCTCGGCCAGGTTGCCGCTGAAGATCGAGCCGTTCTTGCTATCGACCGGGCCGATGTTGTTGTAGAACGCGTGCAGCGGGTTGTGTGCCGGGTCCAGCTGTTGCGGCGGCAGGTTCTGGTGGTCGGCGATGAGCGTGCCGTCCTTGTCGAAGATCTGCCCGAACTGCGGYTGGCGCGTGGGCATGGTCCAGGCCGGCGAGCCGTGATTGCCGACGATGTCCAGCACCACTTTCAGCCTGGCCGCATGCAGGCCACGGGTAAGCCCGGCAAAATCGAGGTTGGCGCTGGGCAGGTGCTCATCGAGTTTGTAGAAGTTGATGCCCCAGTAGCCGTGGTAGCCGGTCTTGCCGCGATCGGTCAGGGTGCTGCTGCAGCTGATCGGCTTGCTGCCGGTGAAGGCCTCATCGGGGTTGTCCACGATCGGGGTGATCCAGACCGCGCCGAAGCCCAGGTCGCGGATGTAGTCGGCGTTGTCGAGCACGCCCTTGAAGTCACCGCCGAGGTAGCCGATGTTGCCGTCGACCTTGTCCGGGCATGGCACCGGGATGTCGAAGGTGCGGTGCGTGCCGCCCTGGTCGCGGTGGTCATTGGACGGGTCGCCGTTGACGAAGCGGTCGGTGACCACGAAGTACACCGCATCGCTGGCGAACGGTTCGGTGGTGCCCACGTACTCGGGGCGCGGCGCGGCGATGGCCTGGACCGACAACAGCGCAACGGACAGGCCCAGCGACACCCGGGAAAAACCATGCATCAGGCAAGCTCCTGTGTGGAAGGCACGCGCAGCACGCACACGCCGGCCACCAGCAGGCTGGCGCCGCCCAGGGCAAGCACGTGCATCGGATCACCGCCCAGCCAGGTGCGCAGCATGAAGCCCAGCGCGCTGGCGGCGATCAACTGCGGGATGACGATGAAGAAATTGAACAGGCCCATGTAAATGCCCATCTTGGCCGCCGGCACGCTGTCGGACAGCAGCGCATACGGCAGCGACAGGATCGAGGCCCAGGCGAAACCGACGCCGACCATCGACAGCAGCAGCCATTTGGGATCATCGATCACCGCCAACGAGATCAGCCCCAGCCCGCCCAGCCACAGATTGACCAGGTGGCTCCAGCGCAACCCGAGCAGGCGCACCATCGGCGGGATGAGCAGCGCAGCCAGCGCGGCGAAACCATTGTAGGCACCGAACAGTACGCCCACCCAGTTGGCGCCTTCGTTGTACGCCGCCGATGCCGGATCTGTGGAGCCGAAGTGGGTGCCCGCTACCGCGGCGGTGGTGTAGATCCACATCGCGAACAGCGCGAACCATGAGTAGAACTGCACCCACGCCAGCCGCCGCATGGTCTGCGGCATCGCGCGCAGGTCATCGACGATCTGCGCCAGCATGTGCGTGCCCGGCAGCAGGCGCGAGGCGCCCAGCAGCAGGCCGTAGGCCGCGCACAGGCCGGCCAGCACGTACAGCATCTTGTCGCCCCGCTGCCAGGCGATGGTCGCAGCCATCAGCACGCCGGT
This sequence comes from Stenotrophomonas sp. P5_A8, assembly GCF_056400545.1. Classification (NCBI taxonomy): domain Bacteria; kingdom Pseudomonadati; phylum Pseudomonadota; class Gammaproteobacteria; order Lysobacterales; family Lysobacteraceae; genus Stenotrophomonas; species Stenotrophomonas sp. P5_A8. The sequence goes on from NZ_JBFULB010000002.1 coordinate 25,078, forward strand.
CAGCAGCCACAGCGCGCTCTGCGCCCACGGCGGCGGACCGGCCCTGCGCGACGACTGCTGCGCGGCCGGCGGTTCGGCATCGGCGAAGCCGGCCAGCTCGGTCGGCGTGTATTCGCGGGTGCGGAACACCGTCCAGCAGATCGCAGCCAGCAGCACACCCGCACCGACGTAGAACGCATAGCGCACCGTGTCCGGCACCTGCCCTGCCCCGGCGGTATTGGCCACGCCGAAGTGGGCCAGGAGGAAGGGCAGGAAGCTGGCCACGATCGCACCGATGCCGATGAAGAAACTCTGCATCGCGTAGCCGGTGGGCCGCTGGCGCGGGGCAAGCTGGTCGCCGACAAACGCGCGAAACGGCTCCATCGACACATTGATCGAGGCATCCAGCACCCACAGCGTGCCGGCGGCAATCCACAGCGTGGGCGAGTTGGGCATCACCAGCAGGGCCAGCGTGGTGAGCAACGCGCCGACCATGAAGTACGGGCGACGTCGCCCCCAGCGCGTCCAGGTGCGGTCGGACCAGTAGCCGATCACCGGCTGCACCAGCAGCCCGGTCAGCGGTGCGGCAATCCACAGCCCGGGCACCGCATCCATCGGTGCGCCGAGGGTCTCGAAGATGCGGCTGGCGTTGGCGTTCTGCAACGCGAACCCGAACTGGATGCCGAGGAAGCCGAAGCACATGTTCCAGATCTGCCAGAACGACAGCGTTGGCTTGGCGGGGCGGCTCATCGGGCAGGCTCTGCGGCAGGGGCGATCGGGGCGATCAGCAGCGCGCTGACCTTGGCCTGGTTGAGCACGCCATCGCGGCCGCCCTTGCCGCCGTTGTAGGTGGCAAAGTGCGCCAGCGCGCTCATGTTGAAGCCCTCCTCCAGCGTGAAGCGGCAGCTGCCCTTGGGCAGGTCGAATTCCGCCGCCGTGGACTCCTGCGGCCCCACGCTGTGCGGCATCACCACGGTGGCACGCTGCGCCGGCTGGCCCGGGCACTGGGCGACCAGCTGCTTCACCGCCGCGGTGACGCCGGTGTTGATCGGGCCATTGGGATTGTCATAGCGCAGGCGGATGCGCACGCGGGTGGGCTGGGTGGCGGACCAGCGCCACGTGGCCGTGCCGGTGAGGCGCTGCTGCGGGCCGACGCAGGTCATCGGGCTGTGCAGGGATTCCAGCGTGCCTTCGCGACGGGTGAGGCTGAGGCAGTGCTGGTGGCCGTCGTCGCGGAGGGAGAGCGGCGGGGCGGTGGTGACCTCGCGGCCATCCAGCCACAACACGTGGCTGGCGGGAACTGGAATCGACCAGGTCTTGCCGCGTTTGACCGGTTTGGGCGCGGTGGGTGTGGTGGGGGCGTAGGCGGCTGCGGAAACAGGAGCGGGAGCAGGAGCAGGAGCAGGAGCAGCCGAGCGTGGCTCGGCTCTACCGGGGACGGCCATTAGTTGCACGGTGACGGTGTTGTTCTTGCGTACGATGTTTTTTGCCACCAGCAACGCGCCATCCAGCTTGCGCGGGCGCTTGAGCACGTAGCGGGTCGTGCCGTCGTCCAGCACGATGCTGCCGCGCTTGCCGAACAGCTGCGGTACCAGCGCGGTCGGTAGTTTCGGGGCGACGCTGCCATCGGCCTCCACGCCGAACACGCCTTCCAGCACCATCGACAGATAGCCGGCCACCGACCACAGCTGGCGCGGCGAGTTGACCACCGGGCCGCTCAACGCGCCTTCGTCGACATGCACGGCCAGGCGGCGCATCTCGTAGTTTTCCATGTTGGAGCCGGCCAAAGCGGTGCCCCGCATCAGTGATTCGATCTCCAGCTGGATGCGGGCGGCGTCATCCAGACGGCGTGCGGCGCGCAGCGCGTACGCACTGACGAACGGCCACACCGCGCGGTTGTGGTAGATCGGCTGCTGCGCTTCCTGCGGCCACACCACCGGGCTGCCGCCTTCCACCGCCGGGTAACTGGCCAGCGCGCGGCGGGCGCGGTCGGCGGGGAACACATCGGCCAGCACGCCCAGCGAAATCGCCAGCAGGTCGTACTTGGCGTAGGGCACCGGGTGCGCGGCGTCGCCGATGTAGCTCATGTACTGGCCGGCGTCCTCGCGCCAGAAGCGCGCGTTGATCTGCGTGGCCAGTGCGTCGGCCCAACCGGCGTAGTCGCTGGCACGGGCATCGCCGCGCTCGCGCGCCAGCCGCTCGGCCAGGCGCAGGGCCTGGTAATGCAGCACGTTGGTGGACAACGCGAACGACTCGCCGATGAAGCGCACGTCCTGGCGGGTCCAGTCCGGGTAGGTCTGTTCGCGCCAGTCCAGGAACGAAGTCTCGCCGCGATACAAGCCGATGCGTGCGTCGAACACCGCCGCGCGATCCTGCGCCAGGGTGGCCTGCAGCGCCTGCCAGACCTGGTCGGCGAAGGGTCGGTCAGCGAGCAGCCCGCGTGCGGCCAGGAACCACACCACGCGGTCGCTGCTGATCGGCCAACTGCCGCCCGAGCCGGTGTCCTGGGCCACGAACAGCCCCGGCGTATGCCCATCGCGCGCGGCCGAGAGCTTGAACTGCAGCGACTGCCGGGTCCGTACCGGATCCAGCCGCGACAGTGCCAGGTCGGCGGCAAAACTCACATCCCGCGTCCACACGTACGGCCAGCGTTCGCCGGTCTGGAAGCAGTCGCACGGGACCTGATTGCCCTGGTTGAAGGCCGGGTCGCGGATCGCATCGACGCGGTCGGCATCCATTTCCTGCTGGGCCAGCGCGAACAGCGCATCGAACAGCACGCTGTCGGTGCGGCTGCGCATCGGCTGCGCAGCGATCGCGACATCGCCCTGCGGCGCATGCAGCTGGAAGCCACCCCCGGCGGCGGAGCTGGCACGCACGGTGCGGCCATCAAAGGTAAGGTCCGCCGCGGTTGCGGTCGAACCCAGCGCCAGCCCAAGGGCAGCGGTCAGGCAGATCATCTTCAGCATCGAAGCGGCGGACCGGCTTGCACCCGTCGGCCTCCCTCCCTCTTTGCACGCGTTGTAGTTACGCAGACCGCCATGGCACTGACCGACGGTTGCGCTCGCGGCCCCCTCCCAGGGTGCCTGGCCCCATGGTAGACGGCGCGCCCGGATGCGCGCCCCTTTGCATACGTATTCATGGCGATGCGGCGTAAGGGCAGGATCTGCGTGGCTATAGTCCGAGCCATGTTCCGGCTGCCTTGGGAGGGGAAATGCCGAGCGTGCGCTATCGCGCCGAGATCTACCGCGATGGCGACGGTGCCGATTTCCGCAGCAACCCGTGCGCCTTCGTGCGCGACACCCGCGAGGTGACCAGTGCCGATGCGCTGACGCTGGTGCTGGCGCCCGGCGGCGGCCAGGCGATCCGCTTTACCCCGTTGTAACCCGATAACGCCCGCATCACCGGTAGTGCCGGCCGCTGGCCGGCTCCCAGGACACCAGACAGAAAGCACACACGGCCAACGACCAGCACGACCGGTCCACACGCGGTAGCACGAATGCGATAACGCGCCTGTAACCGATTCCAACGCTGTAAACGCCATTGAATACGTATGCAGGGTGATTCACGCCGATGGCGCGCTGCCTACCATAGCCACGCAGTCAACGGCCACCGCGCCATGACGCTCCCGGGTCTTCCGGGCAACTACAAAATCGATTGGCAACATTGCCTGGGAGGGGAAAATGTTGAACTGCAAGCGCAGCGCGCTGAGTATCGCGCTGGCCGTCGCCCTGACGCCGTTGATGGCGTCGGCGCAGACCGCCGAACCCACTACGCCGACAGGGACGGCGGCCACCAATCTGGACACGGTGCAGGTCACCGGCATCCGTCGTGGCATCGAGAACGCGATCGCGATCAAGCAGGACGCCACCTCGGTGGTCGAGGCGATCTCGGCCGAGGACATCGGCAAACTGCCCGATGTGAGCATCGCCGAATCGCTGGGCCGCCTGCCCGGCCTGGCCGCCCAGCGCGTGGCCGGCCGTGCACAGGTCATCAGCGTGCGCGGCCTGTCGCCGGACTTCGCCACCACCCTGCTCAACGGGCGTGAAGTGGTCAGCACCGGCGACAACCGCAGTGTCGAATTCGACCAGTACCCCTCGGAACTGGTCAATGGCGTGACCGTGTACAAGACCCCCGATGCGGCACTGGTCGGCCAGGGTCTGTCGGGCACCATCGACATGCAGACCGTGCGCCCGCTCAGCTTCGCTGAGCGCGTGATCGCCATCAGCGGCCGCTACCAGAAGAGCTCGCTGGGCAAGGCCGCCAACGTCGACCCGTACGGCAACCGTTTCAGCGCCAGCTACATCGACCAGTTCCTGGACAACACCTGGGGCGTGTCGATCGGCTACGCGCACAGCGACATGCCGATCCAGGAAAACCAGGTGGGCCTGTACGAGCCGTGGACCACCGAGCAGACCGACCAGGGCAACCGCCCCGGCCTGGCCCCGGGCACGGTGTTCTCCGACGGCATCAAGGCGCTGCGTCGCACGGGCAACAACACACGCGACGGCGTCATGGCCACCGTGCAGTTCCGCCCGTCCAACGTGTGGACCAGCACCCTGGATGCCTTCCACACCGAAGCCGAGCAGATCGACACCGCCAACCAGTTCGAGGTCAACCTCAGCAACTACAACGGCGGTTACAGCCCCGGCCTGCTGATCACCAACCCGCAGGTCAATGCCGATGGCACCTTCGCCGGCGGCGTGGCCACCGGCGTGTACCCGCTGGTGCGCGGCATGTACAACAAGCGCAAGGACAAGATCGACGCGTTCGGCTGGAACAACGAGTTCAACTTCGAGCGGGTCAAGGTGGTCGCCGACGTGAACTACTCCAAGGCCACGCGCAACGAACTGAATCTGGAAAACAACCTGCAGCTCACCCCGATGCCGCAGCTGGACTCGGTCGGCGTGGCGGTCAAGCCGGACGGGTTCTCGCAGATCAGCCCGGGACTGAACTACGCCAATCCCGATGCGCTGTTCCTGACCAACACCATCTACGGCTCCGGCTACGGCAAGGTGCCGATGGTCGAAGACCGCCTGAAGGGCGCTCGCCTGCAGGCCACCTTCGCCCTGCCCGATTCGCTGCCGTGGTTCGCCGACGTGGACGTGGGCGTCAACTACGCCGACCGCCGCAAGGACAAGACCCAGGCCGAAGGCAACATCCTGCTCGGCGACCAGGGCGATGCCAACATCGCCGGCGACCTGCAGTACGCGCCGGTCAACCTGGGCTTTGCCGGCATGGGCTACATCCCGTCGTGGAACGTGCCGGCGGCGGTCGATCGTTACATGGTGTTCGAGCCGACCGACGACCTGTCCTACCTGGTCCCCAAGGCATGGACGGTGCAGGAGAAGATCACCACCGCGTGGTTGCGCGCAAACATCAACACCGACATCGGCGACGTTGGCGTACGCGGCAATATCGGCGTGCAGATGCAGCACACCGACCAGAGTTCGCAGTCCAATTACTGGGACTCCTCGCAGCCGGCCGGCAGCAACGTGCGTCCGTTCAGCGACGGCAAGGCGTACAACGACTGGCTGCCCAGCATGAACCTGGTTTTCATGTTCCCGCACCAGCAGACGCTGCGCTTTGCCGCAGCCAAGCAGGTGGCACGCCCGCGTGTGGACCAGATGCGTTCGTCGCTCGAGTTCGGCGTGGATGTGGCTACCGGCAAGCCCGGCGCCAGTGGCGGTAACCCGCTGCTGGATCCATGGCGGGCCAATGCGCTGGATCTGTCCTATGAGAAGTACTTCGGCGAGAAGGCGTACGTGGCTGCAGCGGTGTTTTACAAGCAGCTGAAGACCTACATCTACACGCAGTCCCAGGACAACTACGACTTCTCGCAGTTCGTCGCCGACTACGCGCCGCCGGTGGGTTCGCCGCCGGCGCAGACCACCGGTACATTCACCGCACCGGAGAATGGCAAGGGTGGAATGCTGCGTGGACTGGAACTGACCGCGTCGTTCCCATTGGACATGTTCTCGCCGTCGCTGCGCGGCTTCGGCGTGCAAGCCAGTGCCACCTTCAACGACAGTGATGTCAGCATCCGTGATCCGGAAAGCGCCTCATCGGTGGGTGATGGTCCGATCAGCCTGCCCGGTCTGTCCAAGCGCGTGTACAACCTGACTGCCTACTACGAGCGCAGCGGTTTCGAGGCGCGCATCAGCCAGCGTCGGCGTTCGGACTTCATCGGTGAGATCGGCAACTTCAACGGCAACCGCACGCTGCGTTACGTGGTCGGCGAGAACGTGACCGATGCGCAGGTGAGCTACACCTTCGCCGAGAGCAGCAGCCTGCACGGGTTGACGCTGCTGCTGCAGGGAAGCAACCTGACCAACGAGCCGTACCGCACCTACGCCGGCACCAAGGACCGTCCGCTGGAATACGTGGAGTGGGGCCGCACCTACATGCTGGGCGTGAACTACACGTTCTGATCGACCGCTGTTGCAGCACCGAAAACCCGCCGCTCCCACGGCGGGTTCTTTTATGTGTGCGGTGCGCGGTCAAGAGTGAACCAGCAGCGTGCTGCCAATACCCACCACTACGATCACCACCAGCAGCACACGCACACTGCGCCGGGCGAAAAGATGCCCGATCTGATCGGCAAGCAGGCTGGCAAACTGACCCATCAACTCCCACATGCATGCCGCCTCAAAGAATCAAAGGTCAATCGAGGCCCACTCGATGAAGCTGCGCCAGTCGCGTGATGCCGAAACGACACACGTTCGATACGCCCGGTTGCCTGAAACCCCGATGATGTAAGTCACAATCTGCCCTGCTGATTTGGCTACGTAGCTCCAACCGGGAACCCACCCCACAGGTTTGGGCACCAGACTGAAGGCGGCCGAGCAGTCCATGATGTGCTTGGTGGCGCCACCCAGCACATCGCCTACGCCAGCATTCATGTTCCAGTTGTCCGCCATCTCCCGGGACCATATTGACGCTGCTACGCTCCGCATGGCGACCTGCTCTTCAGCGTTCGGCCCGGATTGATGAAACGGTGCCCAGAAGGCTTCGGGCGAGGACGGAGCAGCACTTCTCCATGCCGAAACGTCAAACCGCTTTGCCCACATGGCAATGGCATAGTGGCAGGGCGCGCCTGGCGTAGAAAAGCAAACGACCTCCGATGTGCCGCTGTCGAAGTACGCAGCATGAAGGCCGCCGTCAGGCAGAACCACAATCACCGCGGCATGCGTGTCGTAGGCATCGGCCTGCCACCCATCCAGCAGCAGCCCACCGTCCTTGAGCGGCACCGGTTGTGCGACTTGGTCGAAGCGGCTTCGGAACGCGGCGTAATGGTTACCCAGCAGCGTCTTCAGCGAGGTAATTACCGTGGTGTCCTGCATGGCTTCGTCGAGCGTGGGGTTGGTCACCACGTGCGCAGCACCCGCTTCATGCGACGCGGCGATTCCGTTGAACGCGAGCATCAACAGGCCGGCAGCGACGATGTAACGGCAACGGCGCTGAGCCGGTTTTTTGCAGGTGGTCGAATACATGCTGAATCCCCATTACGCGAGCGAGGCTCCAGTCTTCCGCCTGCCTATCCGCCAAACCATGCGAGAACTTGTATATCTATCCGGCGATATCAGTAACTGATTCACCCATCACAGTCTTCGCGATGCAACACCAAACCGTGGCCATTGTGGAGCCGGGGTCTACCCGGCTGCTCTTGACGCCGCAGAAGCGTACCGACCAACGGTCAGTACCTACCCAAGGCGGCGCCTGGCAATGCTCTGCACCTTCCCGCTGCCCCATAAAAAAAGGACGGAACCCCGAAGGTTCCGTCCCGAACGTACCACCACTACCGGAAAAGCTCAGCCCTGGCGCGCGCAGTACATCGCCTGCGGCGGCAGCACCACTTCGTTGCCTTCCACATGGCCGGCATCGGGCCCCGGCACCGACAGCGTCTGCCACGGCCCCACCGGCAACGCCACGCGCACCGGCTCGGCAGACAGGTTGAAGGCCAGCAGCACGGTGTCGCCCGCATGGCGTCGCTCGAACATCAGCACCGGCTCGGCCGTCTCCAGGAACACGATGTCGCCCACCAGCAGCGCCGGCATGGTGTGGCGCCAGGCCAGGAACTGGCGGAAGGCGTTGAGCACCGAATGCGGGTCCTGTTCCTGTACCGCCACCGACGCGGCACGGTGTTCGGCCGGAATCGGCAGCCACGGCTCGCCACTGGTGAACCCGGCCAGCGCCGCATCGGTCCACGGCATCGGCGTGCGGCAGCCGTCGCGGCCCTTGAAGTTCGGCCAGAAGGTAATGCCGTAGGGGTCCTGCAGTGCTTCGAACGGCACGTCGGCTTCGCCCAGGCCCAGTTCTTCGCCCTGGTACAGACAGATCGACCCACGCAGCGAACACAGCAGCGCCACCAACAGGCGTGCCAGCCGCGGCTGCGCCGGGTGCCCGCCCCAGCGGGTTACCGCGCGCTCCACATCATGGTTGGAGATCGCCCAGCACGGCCAACCTTCGGTCATCGTCGCTTCCAGCCGCGACACCGTGTCACGGATGTAGCCGGCGCTGAAATCCTTCACCAGCAGCTCGAAGCTGTAGCCCATGTGCAGTCGGCCCGGCGCGGTGTACTCGGCGGTAGTGGCCAGCGAATCCTCGGCCGAAATCTCGCCCAGGCTCACCGTCCCCGGGTACTCGTCCAGCAGCCCACGCAGGCGCTCGATGAAGCCGATGTTCTCCGGCTGGGTGTTGTTGTAGTAGTGGTACTGGTAGGCGTACGGATTGTCCGCGCTGAACCCTCGGCCCACGCGCTTGTCCGCCGGTTTGGCCGGGTTGTCGCGCAGTTGCGCGTCGTGGAAGCAGAAGTTGATCGAATCCAGGCGGAACCCGTCCACGCCCCTGTCCAACCAGAAGCGCACGTAATCCAGCGTCGCCTGCTGCACCGCCGGATTATGGAAATCCAGGTCCGGCTGGTCCGCGAGGAAATTGTGCAGGAAGTACTGCTCGCGCCGCGGCTCCCACTGCCACGCCACGCCGCCGAAGATCGACATCCAGTTGTTGGGCGGCGTGCCGTCCTCGCGCGGGTCGGCCCACACGTACCAGTCTGCCTTGGGGTTGGTGCGGTCCTGGCGGCTCTCGCGGAACCAGTCGTGGTCGATCGAGGTGTGGCTGAAGACCTGGTCGATCATCAACTTCAGGCCCAGCGCATGCGCCTTGGCCAGCAACCGGTCGAAATCGGCCAGCGTGCCGAACAGCGGATCCACATCGCGGTGGTCGGCGATGTCATAGCCGAAATCGGCCATGGGCGATTTGAAGAAGGGCGAAATCCAGATCGCGTCCACGCCCAGCGCCGCCACGTAGTCCAGGCGTTCGATGATGCCCGGCAGGTCGCCTACCCCGTCGCCGTTGGCGTCGAGGAAACTGCGCGGGTAGATCTGGTAGATGACGGCGCCACGCCACCATGGAGTCTGCGACATTGAGGGCCCCCCTCCGGGCTTCCACGGCACCCGCATCGGGGTGCCATAACGTAGCGACAAGCTTATCCGTGCGTCTCCGGCGATGGCGCCACCTGCATACGTATTCACGCCCCCCGGCCGGCCCGGACCGCCCCGGATGGCCTTCGCGGGCGGAAAACGACCGCACCGCCTATAATTCAGGTCAAGCCTGAAAGTCAGACCGCATGACCATCACCGAAGACACCCGCTCCGCGCTGGGCCTGCCCCAGATCCAGACGCTCGCCGCGCCCGACATGGCCGCCGTCGATGCGCTGATTCGCCACCGACTGTCCTCGGATGTCGTGCTGATCAACCAGATCGCCGACCACATCATTTCCGCCGGCGGCAAGCGCCTGCGGCCGATGCTGGTCATGCTGGCCGGCCATGCGGTCGGCCAGGCCGGCCCCGAGCACCACCAGCTGGCGGCGATCATCGAGTTCATCCACACCTCGACCCTGCTGCATGACGACGTGGTGGACGAATCCAGCCTGCGACGCGGCCGCAGCACCGCCAATGCATTGTGGGGCAACGCCCCCAGCGTGCTGGTCGGTGACTTCCTGTACTCGCGCAGCTTCCAGCTGATGGTCGAGCTGGACCGCATGCCGGTCATGCGCATCTTGGCCGACACCACCAACCGCATCGCCGAAGGCGAAGTGCTGCAGCTGCTGCACGTCCATAACCCGGACACCGACGAGGCCGCCTACCTGCGCGTGATCGAGCGCAAGACCGCCGTGCTGTTCGCCGCCGGCACCCGCCTGGGCGCGCTGGCCAGTGGCGTGGACGAGGCCACCCAGCAGGCGCTGTACGACTACGGCATGGCGCTGGGCTATGCCTTCCAGATCGCCGACGACGTGCTGGATTACTCGGCCAACGCCGAGGAACTGGGCAAGAACCTGGGCGACGACCTGGCCGAAGGCAAGGCCACCCTGCCGCTGATCCACGCGATGGCGCATACCGATGCCACCACCCGGGAGCGCCTGCGCGAGATCGTGCAGAACGGCGACGCCGAGGCGATGCCGGAAGTGCTGGCGGCCATCCACGCCACCGGCGGCCTGGAATACAGCCGCGCCCGCGCGGTCGAATACGCCGATGCCGCCGAGCGTGCGCTCGGCGGCCTGGCCGACAACGATGCCGTCGCCGCCCTGCGCGGCCTGGCCCGTTATGCGGTACAGCGCTCGCATTGACGTAGGACGTGCCGGCCGACGGTCGGCTGCCCTTCCTCCCGGCGCCGCGATGCCTGATGGATGCACCACGCTCCGCGCGGTGCAGCCGACCRACGGTCGGCTCTACSGGAKCGTTCGTACGGGCCGACCGCCGGGGCGAYGTGGTCCCTGTCACGTAGAGCCGACCGTTGGTCGGCTGCTCTTCGYSCCCGCACCACGATCACCGATASATGCACCGCGCCCTGCGCGKTGCAGCCGACCRACGGTCGGCTCTACCGGAGCGTTCGTACGGGCCGACCGMCGGGGCGAYGTGGTCCCTGWCACGTAGAGCCGACCGTTGGTCGGCTGCTCTTCGCGCCCGCACCACGATCACCGATACATGCACCGCGCCCTGCGCGTTCCAGCCGACCGACGGTCGGCGCTACCGGCGTTTTGTCTCGAATCGCTCTTCGAAGAACTCATCCAGCGTCTTCCACGCGCGCTTGGCAGCCCGTTCGTTGTACTGGCAACCCGGGGGGCTGTTGGCGTCCGCTTCAGCGAAGCAGTGCACGGCCCCGCTGTAGTTGGTGAACTCCCAATCAACCTTGGCCGCGTTCATTTCCTGCTCGAAGCTGGCGATATCGTCCTTGCTGACGCTCTTGTCGTCAGCCCCGTTGAGCACCAGCACCGAGGGATGCGTGCCACCGGCCTTGGCCGGCAGCGGCGAGCCGAGGCCGCCATGCAGGCTGACCACGCCCGCCAGCGGCGCCCCCGCCCGGGCCATTTCCAGCACGGTGGTGCCGCCGAAGCAGAACCCGACCGCGCCGATCCGGCTGGCATCCAGCGGCGCCTTGCCGACCTGTGCCTTCAGCACCTCGATCGCCTTCAGCGCCCGCGCGCGCAGCACCGGTCGGTCATTGCGCAGCTTGGTCGCCACCGGCCCGGCCTCGGCGTCGGTCTTCGGGCGTACACCCTTGCCGTACACATCGGCCACCAGCACCACGTAGTCATCGCCGGCCAGCTGTTTGGCCTTGGCGATGGCCGAGTCATTCACGCCCTTCCAGTTCGGCACCATCACCAGCCCCGGGCGCGTGTCGGTGTCGCTGTCGTCGTAAACCAGCACGCCGCTGAAGGTGGTGCCATCCTGCGTCCATTCCACGGGCTTGGCCTGCATCGCCGCCAGCGCGGGCAACGCCGTCATGCCCAACAGCACCGCCGCACCCCACCGCCATTGCTTGTTCATGCGTCTGCTCCCGACAGAAAGAACCCCGAGTGTATGCCGGCCACCTGACGACGCCGTGTAGAGCCGACCGTTGGTCGGCTGCCCTTCGCTCAGTGACCCTTTCGCCGCACCGGGCACGGAAATCGCTCCGCGCCTCGAAACGGATCGCAAAGCCCGCCCGTCAACGGCTCGACGTACGCGCCCCCGATCTGGCAGGCTGGCCGCCCCCCGCGTAAGGAATGCCCCGCATGACCCTGGTTGATCGCTTCCTCGCCGGCCTGCTACCGCGCCTGCCCCAAGAGGATGCGCCGATGTGGGCCTGGACCGAGGGCGCCAGCGGCACCGATCTGCAGCGCCTGCGCGAGCGCTGGCCGCAGGTGCCCGAGAGCCTGCTGGTGCTGCTCGGCCGGGTCGACGGCACCCATTTCCGCACCTACCCCAAGGGCGAGGTGGTGGTGCTGATGCTGGGCTCGGACGTCGGGGAGGGGCGTTACCCCTATTACCTGCGCTCGGCCGATCAGATCGTCGAAGACAGTGCGCAGTGGCAACGCTGGGGCGAGAGCATCCGCTCGATCTACGAAGAATGGCTCGAGGAGGACGCGGAGATACTGGGCGACGGCATCGATGCCGACCTGCCGATGGGCCAGCGCCTGTGCTTCTCGCACTGCATGAACAACGGCGGCACCTCGGTGCTGTACCTGGATTTCGATCCAGCCCCCGGCGGCACAGTCGGCCAGGTGGTGCGCTACCTGCACGACCCGGACAGCTACCGGGTGATCGCCCCGAACTTCGATGCGTACCTGCAGCAGCTCATCGACGGCGATTACGCCTTCATCGACGAAGACGGCTGACCGTCCCATCGCTGCCGATGGTGAAAGCCGCGCATACCCGCGTAGAGCCACGCCATGCGTGGCTGCTCTCGGCGCAGATCGCGCAGCCATGCATGGCGTGGCTCTGCCTGCAAGGGCAGCCGACCAACGGTCGGCTCTACGAAATCCCTATCCCCGGGATGGCGGTGATCGCCTCGGGATCGAACCCGGCCAGCGCGGCGAAATGCCGTCCACGGGCGACATAATCGCGGTACACGCCATAGCTCGGCGCGCCCGGCGACAGCAGCACCACCCCACCCTGCACGCCCAGGGCGGCGCGCGCCACCTGCATCGCCTCGCCGAGGTCGGCGGCGGCATGCAGGCCAAAACGGCCGGCATCGGCCAGCGGCTGCAGCAGTGCATGGATGCGTGGGCCATTGGCACCCATCGTGACGATCTCCAGCGGTGGCACGTCGTGTGCCATGTGCGCCACGAAATCGTGCCAGTCCAAGCCGCGGTCGTGTCCGCCCACCAGCAGCGCAATACGCCGCCCCGCGAAGCACTCCAGCGCCGCCAGGCTGGCATGCGGGGTGGTGCTGATCGAGTCGTTGACGAAGGTGATGCCATCGCACGTGCCGATGGTCTGCAAGCGGTTGGGCAACGGACGGAAGTCCTGCACCGCCGCTGCCAACGCCACCGCGTCCAGGCCCAGCGCCTCCAGCGCGGCCAGCACCGCGCACAGGTTGCCGCGGTTGTGGCGACCGGGCAGCGGCGTATGCGCGGTGTCGAACACCGCCTGCTCACCCCGGTGCACGACATCGCCGCGCATGTGCCAGCCCTGCGGCTGGTTGAACCAGACCACCTCGCTGCGTGGCAGCGACAGCGCCGCCAGGTGCGGATCGGCCGCATTGAGCACGGCTATGCGCGGCTCGCCTTCGGTGACCAGGCGCAATTTGTCTTCGATGTAGCGCGTTTCGCTGCCGTGCCAGTCCAGGTGTTCGGGGAACAGGTTCAGCACGATCGCCACCTGCGGGTGCGCGCCGCTGCGTCCCACTTCGCCGGTCTGGTAGCTGGACAGCTCCACCGCCCAGTAATCCGGGGCGGGCTGCGGATCCAGCACTTCCAGCAACGGCAGGCCGATGTTGCCGACCAGCGCGGTGCGCGCACCCGACGCACGCAGCAGGTGCGCCAGCAGCGCGGTGGTGGTGCTCTTGCCCTTGGTGCCGGTGACGCACACGGTGTCGCGCACGATGCCCTGCGCATCGGCGTGTTCGGCAAACCACAGCGCGGTGCCGCCGATGAACTGCGTGCCGTGCGCGACGGCATACAAGGCTGCCTCACCGTACGGGCTGATGCCCGGCGACTTGATCACCACCTCGAACGCCGCCAGGGCCTCACCGCTCACATCCGAACGCACCTGCAGCACATCGCCCGCGTCGGCGCGCGCGTCGGCGGCTTCAGCCTCCGGGCAGAACAGGGTCAGCGGCAGCGACGGCAGCCGCTGCTGCAGCACGCGCCATGCGGCGCGCCCTTCCCGTCCCCAGCCCCACAAGGCAACGCGCTTGCCCTCAAACTGCGAAATTCGCACGCAGGCGCTCCCAGATCGACGCCGGAATACGGTGCTCGCCTTCCAGCACCAGCAACGGTTCGATGTGCAGCTCGGTGGCATCCAGCTGCGGCTGGATCTGCGCCACGAAGCGCTTCACCAGCGCATCTTCGGCCCACTCCGGACGCGCGGCCAGGGTGGCCATCGCCGCACGCGATTCGCGGCCTTCGCCCACGCATTCGAACGGCTTGTGGTCCTGGAATTCCAGCAGCGCGTCGAAGCCGCCGGCCTGCTCGGGATCATCCAGCAGGTTGCGGCCGAAAATGGCCACCAGGCGCGGCTTGGGCATGAACGGAGCCAGCGCCAGGAACACGAAGTGGCACTTGGGGCAGACCCCGCACCAGCGGTTCACCGGGCGCTCGCCGAGAATGTGGAAGTTGCGGTTGCAGCTGGAAAAATGCGCGTCGTAGTAGTCGCTCCTGGCGAACTGGCGCGCCACCGCCAGCTCCGACAGCGGGCGCAGCAACGAGTAGTAATGCAGGTCGGCGGCGACGTGCTTTTCCAGGTGCTCGCCGAAGGCCTGCTCGAATGCCCAGCCCTTGGACCACTGGTGGTTCACCTCGCCCGTGCCGGGAATCTGGCTGCCGTAGCTGGCCGAGCGCTCGTTGGAGAACACCACCTGGTCCACGCCCTGCAGCAGCGCAGCCAGCACCATGATCGCCGAGTTCACCGCGGTGACCGGGATGTGCCCGTTCCAGGCGCCCTGGCGGTTCAACTCGAACAGCTCCGGGGCCAGCGCGCGGCCGATGTTGAGTGTCGGCAGCCCGGTGCGTTCGGCGCAGGCACGGATCAGCTGTGAACCGCCGATCCACGTCACCGTTTCGGCGATGCCCAATCCGCGCAGCGCTTCGATGCTGACCAGCGAGTCCTTGCCGCCGCCGATGGCGACCAGCGCGTGCTCGCGCAGGCCCACGGCCGGTGCCGCGAAGGCCTCGCCGTCGGCCGGCAGGCGGAAGCGCCCGCGCAGGTTCAGCCCGTTGCGGTAGGCGAACTCGCCCAGGCCGTTGAGGTAGATGTCCTCCACCAGCGCCGCGGTGGCTGCATCGATGGCGTAACCGTCGATGCGTACCTGATCGGGCACCCCGGCCTTGTAGTAGCTCACGCCCGCAATGAGGTGCAGCAGGCGCAGCGCGCGCTGCACGGCCTCGGCGCGGGCGCCGTCCAGCACGAAGGGCGCGCCGGGGATGGTCACCGTCTCGATCAGCTCGGGGCCGTCGTCGAAGGCGTAGACCAGGTGCGCCACGCCGGTATCCGCAGCGAAATCGCAGCGGACGAAGCGGAAAACGGCAACCTGGTGTTTATCGAAAGCAGTCATGGTGTATCCGGTTGAGAAGGCGGCAGGCAGCAGTCAAGGCACGTCATCGATGACGTCCTCGCGCGGCAGCTCGCGCTGGTTGTAGGTGTTGGCCATGACGTAGCCGTACGCACCGGCGTCGGCGATCAGCATCACATCGTCCGGCGCGGTGGACACCGGCAGCTTGCGGCGCTTGCCGAACACATCGCTGGACTCGCAGATCGGGCCGACCACGTCGAACACCGCCTCGGCGTACCCGCCCGACCGGCTCAGGTTCTCGATGTCGTGCCAGGCGTCGTACAGGGCTGGGCGCATCAGCGTGTTCATGCCCGCATCCAGGCCAACGCGACGCACGCCGTCCTTCTCGATCACCTGGGTGGCCGTGGCCAGCAGCACGCCCGATTCAGCCACCAGGTAGCGGCCCGGCTCGATCGCCAGGCGGAACGCCGGGTGCACGGCCTTGACCTCGGCCAGGCCGATCGCCCAGGCGTCCAGGTCGAAGGGCTCATCGTCGGCGCTGTAGGGAATGGGCAGGCCGCCACCGATGTCGATGGTTTCCACGCTGCCGATGCGGCGCGCGAAACCGGCCAGCTCATCGCACATCAGGCGCCAATGCTGCGCGGTTTCCACCCCGCTGCCCAGGTGCGCGTGCAGGCCGACCACGCGGGTACCCAGCTCGCCGGCCAGGCGCACGAACTCATCCACCCGCGCGATCGGCAGGCCGAACTTGGAGTCCTTGCCGCCAGTGCGCACCTTGGCGTGGTGGCCTTCGCCACGGCCCAGGTCCACGCGCAACCACAGCTCGCGGTTGCGGAACAGCTCCGGCCAACGCTGCAGCGCTTCGACATTGTCCACGGTGACGGTCACACCCAACGCGAAGGCCGCTTCGTACTCGGTACGCGGGGCGAAGCTGGGGGTGAACAGCACCCTGCGCGGTGACAGCGTCGGCAGCGTGTTGAACACGTGCTTGAGCTCGCCGTGCGACACGCACTCCAAACCGAAGCCTTCCTGCTCAAGCACCTCCAGGATGGCCGGGTGCGAGTTGGCCTTGATCGCGTAGTAACGCTGGTCGATGGCCTTGATCGCCATCAGCGCGCGTGCGCGGGCACGCACCGTGGGCAGGTGGTAGACATAGCGCGGCGTACCGGCCTGGGCCAGGGTCAGCAGGTGCTCGCGCTGGCCCCGCCACCAGGCGGTGTCGCGCGGACGCACGGTACCGGCGATCTCGCGCCAGCGCGGGCCGAACACCTCGCCTTCTTCGACCGGCATGGCACCGCTGTCGATCAGCTCGGCATGCAGGATCGGCAGCAGGCCGTCGGCGTCGGCTTCATCGATGACGAAGGTCAGGTTCAAGTCATTGGACGACTGCGAAATCATGTGCACGCGTTCGCGGCCGAACGTGGCCCACACATCCGACAGCTTGTGCAGCAGCGAACGCATGCCGCGTCCGACCAGGGTGATCGCCGCGCACGGCACGATGATCTTGACCTTGCAGATCTGCGACAGGTCGGCCGACAACGCGGCCAGCACGTCGGTGCTGACCAGGTTCTCGGACGGATCCAGCGACACAGTCACGTTGGTTTCGGCCGACCCGATCAGGTCCACCGACMGGCCGTGCTTCTTGAACAGCCCGAACACGTCGGCCAGGAAGCCGACCTGCTGCCACATGCCGATGCCTTCCATGGACACCAGCACGATGCCGTTGCGGCGGCTGATCGCCTTCACCCCCGGCACCAGCGCGGCACTGCCGTCGATGCTGGTGCCCGGCAGTTCCGGGCGCTCGGTATCCAGGATCGCCATCGGCACSCCGGCATCGCGGCACGGCTTGATCGAGCGCGGGTGCAGCACCTTGGCACCGGTGGTGGCGATTTCCTGCGCTTCGTAATAGTCCAGCCGGGTCAGCAGGCGCGCGTCGGGCACATCGCGCGGGTTGGCGCTGAACATGCCCGGCACGTCGGTCCAGATTTCCACGCGGCTGGCACCGAGCAGCGCACCGAAGTACGCCGCCGAGGTATCCGAGCCGCCGCGACCAAGAATGGCGGTGCCGCCATCGGCATGCCGCGAAATGAAGCCCTGGGTGATCAGCATGCGGGTCGGCTGGGCGCGGAAGCGCGCGGCCCACGCCGCGTCCGCACGCCACTGGCAGTTCACCGACAGACGCTGCGACCAGTCGCTCTGGTTGGGCTGCGGCGGCAGTGCATCAAGCCATTCACGCGCGTCCATCCAGCCAAAATCCAGGCCACTGGCGCGCAGGTAGGCCGCGCCCACCGTGGAGGACAGCAGTTCGCCCTGGCCCAGCACGTCGGCCTGCCAGTCCAGCGGGCGGGTGGCCGCGCGCGGATCGTCGAGCAGCCCGCTCAGGCCGGCCAGGCGCGCGTCGAGAGCGCCGGCATCCAGCCCCAGTTCCAGCAGGAACTCGCGGTGGCGCGTTACCAGCGCCTCCACGCGGGCACGGCTGTCGGCGGCACCGTCGGCGATGGCGGTCAGCTCGTTGGTCACCCCGGACAGCGCCGACACCACCACCAGCACCCGCGCGCTGGTCTCTTCCGCACGTTTTTTCGCCAGCTTCCCGATCGTGTCCCAGCGGTGACGACGCGACACGGAGGTGCCGCCGAACTTCAGTACGATCCAACGATCGACAAGGGGGGAAGCTGACATGGAAGTAAAGAGGGTTTCGTAGTGGGAGGGGGATTCGCCCGGCACACCGGCCGAACTCCCGATTCTATGCCAAGCCCGGCCCCGGCAGGGCCAGCGGGGCATCGGCGCGACCTCGGTGGGCACGTCCCCATCCCCGGGGATTGATAAGCTGCCCGACCGTTTTGCCGATCCTTGCCGCCATGAGCTCTCGCCGTTTCCTGCAGTTGGACGTGTTTTCCCCCCATCCCGGCGCCGGCAACCCGCTGGCCGTGGTGCTCGACGCCGAGGGCCTGGACGAGGCGGCAATGCAGGCCATCGCCCGCTGGACCCGCCTGCCGGAAACCACCTTCGTGTTCGCCCCCGAAGTGGCCGGGGCCAGCTACCGCATCCGTATGTTCAGCCCGCAGAAGGAAGTGCCGTTCGCCGGCCACCCCAGCGTGGGCACGGCGCATGCGGTGCTCGACGCCGGCCTGGCCGCGCCGGTGGACGGCCTGCTGGTGCAGGACGGCATCGCCGGGGCGCTGCCGCTGCGCGTGGACGGTGACGGCGCGGCCCGCACCATCGCCATCCGCACCCCGCGCGCCAGCGTCGCCGAGGTGACCGAGGCCACCGATCCGCGCCTGCAGGCCGCCCTGCAGGGCTGGGCGCTGGGCGCGCTGCCACCGGCGCGGATGGCCGGCGGGCGCAGCTGGTGGGTGGTGGAACTGCGCGATGAGGCCACCCTGCGCGCGCTCCGCCCGGACTGGGATGCCATTGCCGCGCTCGCCGAAAGCACCGACAGCATGGGCGTGTTCGCCTATGCGCGCAGCCAGGGCCAGGCCTGGGACCTGGCCGTGCGTGCGTTCGTCGGCAATGGCCGACGCTTCGAAGATGCCGCCTCCGGCGCGGCCAACGCGGTGCTGGCCGCCTGGCTGGACAGCCGCGACGCCCTGCCTGGCGGTGCGCGCGACTACGTGGTCAGCCAGGGCCGCGAGGTCGGCCACGATGCGCGGCTCAGCCTGCACATCGATGCCGCTGGCGATGTGTGGTCCGGCGGCCAGGTGCAGACGGTCATCCGCGGCACGCTGGACTGGTGATCAGCGCGCAGCGCTAACCGCGACGTGGCGCCTCAGTGCGTCGCGTCCTCGTACACCGGCCGCCCATCCACCCACGTCGACCGCACCTGCAGTTCGGCCAGTTGCGCCGGCGGCACCGTCAGCGGATCGCGATCCAGCACCACGAAGTCCGCACGCAGCCCCGGCTGCAGTCGCCCCACCTGGCCTTCGTCGTGGCCGGCCCACGCCGCATCGGCGGTGAAACCACGCAGCGCCTCGGCCGCGCTCAGGCGCTGGTCCGGCTGCCAGCCACCGGGCGGTTGCCCGGCGCGATCCTGCCGGGTCACCGCGGCATACAGCCCCAGCCGCGGGTCGACCTGTTCCACCGGGAAATCCGAGCCAAGTGCGATATGCGCCCCGGCGGCGAGCATCCGCCGCCACGCGTACGCGCCCAGAATGCGCTCGGGCCCGACCCGGTCCTGCGCCCAGCCCATGTCCGAGGTCGCATGGGTGGGCTGCATCGATGCGATCACGCCCAGTTCGGCAAAGCGCGGAATGTCCTGCAGCGCGACCACCTGCGCATGCTCGATCCGCCAGCGGTGATCGCGGTCGCTGCGCGGCCCCAGCACGCGCGCGTAGGTATCCAGCGCGATGCGGTTGCCCCGGTCGCCGATCGCATGGGTGGCCACCTGCACGCCACAGCCATCGGCCTTGCGCACGGCGGCCTCGAAGTCGTCCGGCGAGATCACCAGCAGCCCGCGGTTGTGCGGGTCATCGCTGTAGTCGGCCAGCAGCGCCGCGCCACGGCTGCCCAGCGCGCCGTCCATGAACAGCTTCACGCCCTGCATTGCCAGCCGCCCACCGGGATGCCGATACGCGCCCTGCGCGCACAGATCGGCCAGTGCCGCGCTGTTGCCATCGGCATAGGCATCGATGCGCAGCGGCAGCTGGCCGGCATCGGCGAAACGGCGCATCAGTGCCAGGTCCTCGCGCGATACGCCCATGTCATGCACCCCGGTCAGCCCCTGGCTGACTGCTTTGCGCAGTGCTCGGGTGAGCATCTGTTCGCGGGCGGCCTCGCTCGGTGCCGGGATCGCCGCGCGCACCAGCTCCATCGCGCCGTCGATGAATACTCCGCTGGGCTGCTCGCGCGCATCGCGGACGATGCGCCCGCCCGCCGGCTGCCAGCGCCCGGCCAGGGCGCGCTGCCCGGGCTGCTTCGCCAGCGCACGCAGGGCGGCGCTGTTGGCCCAGCCGGCATGTCCGTCGATGCGCCCGAGCCAGACCGGACGCTCCGGGAACGCCGCATCGAGGTCGGCCACGGTCGGGAAATCCGTCTGCGTCCACTGGTTCTGGTCCCAGCCGTTGCCCAGCAGCCAGCCGTCCCGGTTGTCGGCCGCGAAGCGCTGCAGCCGCGCGACGATCTCAGCCTTGCTGGTCGCGCCGGTCAGATCGGCCTGCATCAGCGTGCTGCCGAGGAACATCAGGTGGGCGTACGCATCGATCAGGCCCGGCACCACGGTCGCATCGCCCAGGTCGGTCAGCGCCGCCAGCGGGTACAGCGCAAGCAGCGCCTTGCGCTCGCCCACCGCCAGCACGCGGCCGCTGGCATCGTCCCAGGCCAGCGCGGTAGCGGCCGGTGCATCGGGCTCACCGGTGTGGAGGGTCGCGGCGGTCAGCAGCCGGACATCGGCCTGCGCCTGGGTCGCGCACAGACAGGACAACAGGACAGCCAGAACACGAACGCGCATACGATGCTCCCCGCAACGAAACAGGGGCGACTATGCCGCCCCTGCCGGGTTCACTCAATGCGCACTGCGGCACGCTCAGCTCGCCAGCTCGGCCTCCAGGCTGATCGGCACTGCGCTCAGTGCCTTGGACACCGGACAGTTCTGCTTGGCGTCGTCGGCAATCGCGCGGAACTGCGCCGCATCGATCTTCGGCACCACTGCCTTCACCTTCAGGGTGATCTGCGAAAGCTGCGGGCCGCCTTCCATGGACAGGTCGACCTTGGCTTCGGTATCCAGCGAGGTGGGCACGAAGCCGGCCTCGGTGAGCTTGGCCGACAGCGCCATGGTGAAGCAGCCGGCGTGTGCGGCGGCGATCAGTTCTTCGGGATTGGTGCCCTTCTCATCGCCGAAGCGGCTGCTGAAGGCATAGCGGGTTTTGTCCATCAGGCCGCTCTGTGGCGTGCTCAGTTGTCCCTTGCCTGTCTTGAGGTCACCTTCCCAGTGCGCGGTGGCATGACGCGAAATACCCATCGGTTTGTCTCCTGCGGATGAATGGCAGGGCCAGCATGGACGATGCGGCGTTAGCACCGCGTCGGGCCTGTGTGCCCGCCGTGACGACGCATGCCCCGAGCAGGCCCCGCCTTGCCCGCCGGAAGAAAAATAACCGCTGTTTTCAAGGGGTTTGCGCTGCATCCGGCGCAACGTCCTGGTGCCGCCGCGGTCCCTCCCGGGTGGTCGCGCCCCCTGTTTTCCGGGCATGTACTGATGCACTGCGGTAACCAACAGGCGGGAAATCGCGAATTTTTATGCGATTGCCTATTGGCGGCGCCGCATTGTTGCCCTACATTTCGCTTGCCGACCGGGTTCGGCGCGACCAAACAACCAACCGTTCACGGAACAGGAAACCATGGCAAAGACCGCTAAGAAGGCTGCCCCGAAGAAGGCAGTAAAGAAAGTCGCTACCAAGGCAGCCGCCAAGCCGGCCGCTCCCAAGCCGATCAAGGACGTACTGAGCAAGTCTGGTCTGGTTGCACACATCGTTGAAACGTCCGGCGTTGTCGCCAAGGACGTCCGCGCCGTGCTCGCCTCGCTGGAAGGCGCCGTCGCCGCTTCGGTGCACAAGAAGGGCGCTGGCAGCTTCACCCTGCCGGGCCTGCTGAAGATCACCACCGTCAGCGTCGCGGCCAAGCCGAAGCGCAAGGGCATCAACCCGTTCACCAAGGAAGAGCAGTGGTTCGCCGCCAAGCCGGCCTCCACCAAGCTGAAGGTGCGTCCGCTCAAGAAGCTCAAGGACGCTGCGCTGTAACAGGCGCGTTTCCTGCAGCACCGGACGGGACGGCCTTGGCCGTCCCGTTCTTTTTTGGTTCTTCTCCCGTCTGAGGGAGCGTCTTGTTGCAAGGGCCATCGCAGATTGGGCACGCCGCTGCTCGTGTGGACGGTCAGTGCCGGCGGTGTGTGGATAGGGGCTGTGGCTTCGGTTGGGTTTGTCGCGCGCGTGAGGGCCCCGTAGCGGCCGGTAGGCCCCTGGCGCAAATGTCCCCCGGCCGCGGGGCGGCCTCCTCCTTGATTTTGCCCAGGCGCCTGCCGGCCGCTACGGGGCTCGGCTTGCGGTAAGCAGGTAGAAGCCA
>NZ_JBFULB010000003.1:0-45096 GCF_056400545.1 Stenotrophomonas sp. P5_A8
TCGCCGGAAAGGGCATGGGCGCCCAGCGCCCGATCCACCGACCACCGCGCCTGGGAAGGGTCAAAGCGCGCTTCATGCTCGCCACGCGGAGGGCAGAAGAGCCATTCCATTGACCCCGCAGCCGAACAACCGTCGCTGCTACCCGGGCGCGTGGTGTCGTATGGTTGGGTCAGGTCTTTGATGGGTCTGCCTGCATGCGTAGTGCCGATTGCGATGCTCGAGTGCTGGCGGAACTCATCCGCGACGGATTCGAGGCCTACCATGCGCGCTTTGCGGCGGTGACGCGGCGGGCGCGGGTGCGCTTTGAAACGCGTGACTGGGCCGGCGCGCGCGGTGACGCGGTGGAGCGGATCGGGCTGTATGACCACTGTATCGCGCAGACCGTGGATGCGTTGCGGCGCGCCGCCGGCGATGCCATTGGTACGCGCGCGTTGTGGCTGCAGATACGTCAGGCCTACGCCGTGCTGCTCGATGCCCTGATCGATGCCGAGCTATACAAGACCTTCTACAACACCCTGGCGCGGCGGTTGTTCGCCACGAAGGGCGTGGATGCGGCGATCGAGTTCATGGCGATGGACGTGGAGCCCTCCGACGCGATTACCCATCCGGTGGCGCGGCACAGCTATACCGTGTCGGCCAGCCGCCCCGCCGAAGCGCTGCTGCGGGTGCTGGGCGACTATCGCTTCGATGTCCCCTATGCGCACCAGTTGCGCTGCGCGGCGGCGATCGCGGTGCGGCTGCAGGATGACCTGGCCCATTGGGGTGACTATCCGGTGCGCAGCATCGAGCTGCTGGACACGGTGTTCTACCGCGAACGTCGCGCCTATCTGGTCGGCCGGGTATTTGGCGAGCACCGTTTTTCCCCGTGCGTGATCGTGCTGGTCAACGATGGGCAGGGCCTGCGCGCGGAAGCGGTATTGACTGGCCGCCGCGATGTGGCGCATCTGTTCGGGGTCTCGCGCAGCTACTTCCAGGCCGACCTGGCCACGGTCGGCGACGCGGTGGTGTTCCTGCGCAGCCTGCTGCCGGCCAAGCCCATCGATGAGATCTACACCGTGCTGGGCCGCGCCAAGCAGGGCAAGACCGAGCGCTACCGCACTTTCTTCCGGCACTTCCAGGATCATCCGGGCGAGCAGCTGGTGCACGCCGATGGCACGCCCGGCATGGTCATGGCGGTGTTCACCCTGCCCAGTTATCCGCTGGTGTTCAAGCTGATCCGCGACCGGTTCGCCTGGCCCAAGACGATGACCCGCCACCAGGTCGAAGAGAAGTACGCCCTGGTGTTCAACCTGGATCGCGTCGGGCGCCTGCTCGATGCGCAGCCTTATCGCTACCTGCGCTTCCCGCGCGCGCGCTTTGCCCCGGCGCTGCTGGAGGAACTGCTGCACCAGTGCAGCGCCAGCGTCAGCGAAGACGGCGATGAGCTGGTGATCGCGCTGTGCTACGTGCAGCGCCGCTTCCGTCCGCTCAACCTGTACCTGCGCGAGCAGGGCGGCGATGGCCGGCGCAACGCCGCGCTGGACTATGCGCAGGCCATTACCGACATGGCGCGCAACAACATTTTCCCCGGCGACATGCTGCCCAAGAACTTCGGCGTGTCGCGCCATGGGCGCGCGGTGTTCTACGACTACGACGAGCTGTGCCTGGTCAGCGACTGCAACTTCCGCGCGTGGCCGACGCCGCGCAACGAAGAAGACGCCTTGGCCGACGAGCCGTGGTTCCAGATCGGGCCGCGGGATGTCTTCCCCGAGCGCTTCTGGATGTTCATGGGCTTGCCGGCAGCCGAGCTGGCCGCCGTGCGCGAGCGCTTCGGGCATCTGTTCGACCCGGCGTGGTGGCAGGGCCTGCAGGCGCGCTTCGCGACGGGCGATTTTCCCGATACCCCGCCTTATGCGGCCAGCCATAGGTTGGCATGATTGGCCGGCAGTGCCTGCCTGCGCTACGCTTCGGTGCATCCACAAGGAGCAGGTGCGATGCGTTCATTCCATATTCTTGCGCTGGCCCTCGCCGTCGGCGGTGTCGGTATGTCCATGGTCCCCGATGCAGCCTCGCAATCGCGGCGGGAGGTGCGTCAGCAAGCCGAGGCCAGCATGGTGCTCACTGGCCAGATCGATATCGGCACGGATGGCCAGGTCGAGGCGTTCCAGATCGACAAGCGCGGCCAGGTCAACGATGCCATCGCCCGGTTTGTCGAGGGCGCGGTGCAGGCCTGGCGGTTCCAGCCGGTGCTGGTCGATGGGCAGGCGGTCAAGGCGCGCAGCCCGGTCAGTCTTCGCCTGGGCGGCAGGATCAATCCCGATGGCGGCCAGCAGGTGACGCTGCTTGCCGCCAGTTTCCAGCAGTACGACCCCACCGCCACAGACGACGTGACCCGGCTGAAGATGCCCCCGCCGGCGTATCCGGAAGACGTCTATCGTGCCGGCGGACGCGGCGACGTTCTGTTGCTGGTACAGGTGGGCCGCGATGGCAAGGTCATGGACGTGGCGACAGAGCAGGTCAACCTGCGCGTGATTGCCAATGAGGCCGCCATGCGCCAGATGCGCGACAAGCTGTCCCGGGTCTCGATGGCGGCCGCGCGCAAATGGACCTTCAAGGCACCCACCACCGGGGAGCACAAGGAGGACGCGAGCTGGACCGTACGCGTGCCGGTCACCTTCGCCTTCCATGGTGAAGAGATGCGCTACGGCAAGTGGGATGCCTATATCCCTGGACCGCGCCAGCAGGCCCAGTGGCGCGCGGACAAGGCGCTGGGCGCCGATGCCAATGCCGATCTGCTGCCGGCCGGCGGCGTTTTCATGGCCGATGCCGCAAGCAAGGGCCCGCAACTGCTGACCCCGCTCGGCGGCTGATCCGACGGGATGCGGTCGGCATACGCATCGACTGGCGCCGCGTCGCTGTCGCAGAATTGACCGGCACGCTTTGCTAGGCTGGCCGTCCCATCAGGACAAGGAGTCATGAAGATGCAGTCATCATTGCGTTGGATGTTGGCCTTCGGGCTGGGCGTGGCGAGCGTGGCCGGCATGGTCGAGGGGGTCGTGGCAGCGCCAAGCATGCGGGCGCTGCAGGACCAGGTGGAATCGAGCATGCGCATCAAGGGCAGCCTGGACATCGGTGCCGACGGCCGGGTAGTTGCGGTGCGTCTGGACCAGCAGGACGCGATCCCCGCCGGCGTGGTCGGCTTCGTCAAGGAATCGATGGCCGGCTGGGAATTCGAGCCGACGCTGCAGGATGGAAAGGCGGTGCCCATCACCACGCCGGTCTCGCTGCGCGTGGTCGGCAAGGTCCAGGGCGATGGCAGTGCACGGATCGAGATCCGCAGCGCCAGTTTCATGGACTATCGGGAAGACGACCTGACCCGGCCGGCGCGGCTGAGCGGTTCGGTGCCGACCTATCCGGTGCGCACCGCCGGTCGCGGTGCCGCCGCCGACGTGTTCCTGCTGATCCAGGTGGGCCGCGATGGCAAGGTGCGCAATGTCGCCGCCGAGCAGGTCAACCTGCGCGTGCTGGTGCCACCGCGCCAGCTCGACACGGTCCGCACTGCATTTGCCAACAGTGCCATCCAGGCCGTCCGTGACTGGCAGTTCCGCATCCCCACGCAGGGCCCATTGGCCGATCGCGAGACCTGGGTGGTGCGGTTCCCGGTGCGCTACGCCGACCAGCGTCCCTCGGGTGACGTTCCCGCATGGGAACCGTACCTGCCCGGCCCGCGCCAGCGGGCGGCGTGGCAGCAGCCCGAGCGCGTGACGGTAGCGCCGGACGCGCTGGGTGACGGCGTGTATGTGGCCGGCGACACCCGCGGCCCGGTACTCAAGACGGTGCTCGGCCAGGGCTGAGCCGCCGTCGTCGGCGTCGCTGTGGATCAGCGGCGCCGAGGTGGCCCCGGCGCCGCCCGCATCCTCACGCTTGCGGGTACACCACCGTGCGGTTGCGGCCCTGTTCCTTGGCCATGTACAGCGCCTTGTCGGCAAGTCGCAGCGCCTGCAGCGGGTCGTCGTGGTAGCTGGGGTAGTGAGCCACGCCGAGTGACACCGTGACCGAGCCGACCTCTTCGAACACCTCGGCCGCCACCTGCCGGCGCAGGCGCTCGGCGATGCGTACCGAGGCCTCGGTGTCGATGCCCGGCAGCAGGATCAGGAATTCCTCGCCGCCGTTGCGGCACAGCAGGTCGGTATCGCGCGAATCGTCGCGCATCAGCTGCGCGATGCGCAGGATCACCGCGTCGCCCACCGCATGCCCGAAGCGGTCGTTGATGGTCTTGAAGCGGTCGATGTCCAGCGCGATGATCCCGAACGGCTGCCCGCGCGCCTGCCAGTCCTCCAGCCCCTGCTGCAGCCCGCGCCGGTTCTGCAGGCCGGTGAGCGGGTCGGTCATGCTGGCACGGTTGAGCTTGCCGATACGGTCCTGCAGCAGGTTGAAGCTGTACAGCAGCGCCTGCTTGAGCTGTGCCACTTCGTAGTACCAGGCGCGGATGCTGCTGACATGGCGGATGGCGATGCCGGTGTCGCGGTTCTGCACGTTGCGCGCCAGCTGCCACAGCGGCAGYGAGATGCGCCGGGCAAACCACCAGGTGATCAGCAGCGACAGCACGCCCAGCGGTATGGCGTTCCAGATCACCGCTGCCATCAGCGTGGACAGCGCCGACAGCGTCGCCTCGGTCGGACGCTGGGCAACCACACCCCAGCCGACGATCGGCACCGGCGCATAGCCGGCCAGCATCTGCACGCCGTGGCTGTTGCGCACATGCTGGGCGCCGGAGTGGCCCTTGCTGACCGCCTGCACCACCGGGTTTTCCATCGCGACCTGACCGACCCGGGCCGGCTCGATGTGGTACAGGATGCGGCCGTTGCGGTCGACCACGTACAGGTAGGAGCCATCGCGGTAGTAGTGCTTGCCCAGCAGCGTCTGCAGGATGCTGCGCTCGCGCAGGTAGATGGTGCCGCTGACGTAGCCCTTGTACTGGCCCTGCGCGCTGAAGATCGGGTGCGAGATCGCCACCAGCAGCCGTCCCGTGGCGGACTGGTAGGGATCGCTGATGAACGGCATGCGCCGCGCCAGCGCTTCCTTGTTGCCGCGGCTGTTGAGCACCACGCCCTGCAGGGCCAGGCTCTGCGGCGAGGTAGCCAGCACGGTGCCGGCCGGGTCCACGATCAGCACCGAATTGAAACTGTTGGTCTGCAGCTGCAGGCGCGCCGCCTCGGCTTCAAGTTCGCTGCGGTCGTGCGCGCGCTGGCCCAGCGTGGTGGCGCTGTAGGCCAGCTGCTGCTGCGCGGACTGGATGAAGTTCTGGGTGGTCTCGGCCAGCTTGCTGGCATACACCCGATTGGCTTCCAGGGTATTGCCGATCAACTGCTCGCGCTGCACCCGGTAACTGGCGTGCAGCGTGTTGGCCAGCGCGATCAGGGCACTGAGCAGGGCCAGGGCAAGGATCAGCTTGCCGAGGTTGAGGCGGGTCGAAAACGGGCGCATGGGGGCGTTCAGACTGGCAGGGTGCAGCGCCAGCCGAGGGACGGATGGAACGGCAACGGTGGAGCAATCAGGAGCGCACGATTTCCCCGCTCCCGGGCGGACTACGGTCACGGCGCGGATTATTGCGGATTCCGCAGCCGCGTGGGTGAAGCGGTTGCGTGTCGCAGCACTCAGCGCTCCAGGCGCTTGCGCAGCACGCTGCGCACGTTGCCGGCCGTGCTGGCATCCAGCGGTGCCAGCACGCCGCGCACGTGTGCGGGAATATGCGCGCGGGTTCCCTCGTCGGCCTCGAACACGTAGTGATCGAACATCTCCCGCCAGTGCGCGCGTTGCGTGGGTGGCAGCTCGCGCAGGGCCAACATCGCCAGCATCAGGGCATTCATCGGTGCATCCATCCACGCCGGTACCGGTCGCCACCAGGTGTTGACCAGAACGTTGAACGCCTCCAGGCCTTCCATGTGGTGCCACCACAACGAGGGAATGAACACCGCATCGCCCGGGCCCAGCTCGGCGACCTGGGCCTGTGCGAGCGCCTGGGGGAAGCGCGGGAAGCGCTGCAGGTCCGGCGCGGCGAAGTCGACCAGGCTGACCGCCTGGCCGGCCGGGGTGAAGTCCAGCGGCCCGATGTACAGGTTGTCGATCTGCCCGGGTGGGAACAGCGTCACCCGGCGCCGCCCGGCCGCCACGCAGGCCAGGTTGTCCGGCACGTCCTGGTGGGCGGCGATGCGCGAGCGGTTGCCGATCCAGATGCTGGTCAATGGATCGTGCACGCCGAGCGCGAGCGGATTGGCCGCCGCGAAGCCGGGCAGGAAACTGTCGAGCGTGGTGGAGGCGACGTAGATGGTGGGCGGGGCCGCTTCGCCCTGGTATTTGAGCAGCGTGTCCAGCACTACCTTCAGCGCGATCTGCTCGCGGCGGAAGTTGAAGCCGCTCATGTCCGCGTTGTAGAAGATCCGGCCCTGCGCCTGCGGTGCGGCCGTGGTGGCGGTGACCGGCATCTGGCCATGGTCGAACTGCTTGAGATGGCCCACCGCGGACGCCGCCGAGTCACGCGCGGCGGCCACCATCGGCCAGTGGGCGACCAGTCCGCGCAGCACCTTCGGGGTGGTCCACGACGGCAGCAGCGCGGGCAGTTGCGCCGGATCCAGATCCGGGATCTCGTCGATCGGGCCGGGCAGGGTGGACATGGACATCCTCGGGGGATGGAGGGGATGGCGCCCACCGTAGCGCACGGCAGGCGCGTGAAGCGACCGATCGCAAGGCGGAGCGGCCGCTCGTATGGAGCGGCCGACCGACGGGCGGCCCGGGTGGGATCAGAACTTGTAGCGCACGCCGAACATGTAACGCGGGCCGGTCTGGGTGGCGTAGCGCAGCATGTTGGTGTGGCGCGAGTAAGTGCGCATGGTTTCGTCGGTGAGGTTGATCGCTTCCACGCTCAGGGTGAGCTGGTCGCTGACCGCGTAGCTGATGTTCAGATCCAGCTGGCCATAGGCATCTGTGTAGTTGGGGTTCGGGCCCTGGCCACCGATGCCGTTGAGGAACGTGTCGCGCCAGTTGTAGGCCGCACGCACCTGCCAGTTGTACTTCTCGTAGAACAGCACCAGGTTGGCCGAATCGCTCAGGCCGATCATCGGGTACTGGTCGCCCAGGCTCAGGTTGTCGAAGGTCAGCCCGGACTTCACCTTGGTGTAGTTGGCGGCCAGGCCGAAACCGGTCTGCCCGAACAACTGCTGCACGCTGAGTTCCCAGCCGTCCAGGTGGTCCGAACGCTGGTTGGCCGGCACGGTGATGTCGAACCCGGCCACCGGGTCGCCGGGCTGGCCGACGATGGTGCCGGTGCGCTGCCCGGCCGAGTTGGTGCCGGTGGCAGTCACGCCCGGATCGCCGTCGTGGTTGGCAAAGATGTAATCGCGGATGCACGGCATGTCGGTGACGCCGCAGCCCGATGCCAATGCCTCGTTCCAGTAGGTGCCGCCCACCGGCGTATGCAGCCCGGCGCTGTTGTCGCGCACGATGGTGTTGCTGATGAAGTTCTTGATGTTCTTGCGGAAGAAGCCGACCGAGGCGTAACTGGATTGGCCGTAGTACCACTCCAGCGACAGGTCGAAGTTGTCCGACAGCAGCGGCTCCAGGGCCGGGTTGCCGCGTGAGCCGGTGCCGCCCTGGGTGCGCACGATGTTGTCGAAGCGCCGACCGCTGTCGATCTGGGTCCAGCCGGGCCGGCCGATGCTGCGGCTGTAGCTGCCGCGCAGCGCGAGTGTTTCGGACAGGTCCAGCTTCAGGTCCACGTTGGGCAGCACGTAGTCGTACTTGCCCTTGCCGCCGATGAAGGTGCCCTCGGCGGCGTAGCCCAGGTTGAACTCATTGGCCGAGCCCCAGTTGATGCTGGTCGGTACGCGCACCAGCGCGGTCGATTCCACCTCGGTCTGCTCGTAGCGCACGCCGGCGGCCACATGCAGCGGCATCGACCCGTCGACGGTGGTGCGGTACTGCAGGTAGGCGCTCTTGGAGGTTTCGGTGGTGCGGATGTCTTCGGTGTACTCGGTGGGCGCCAGGTAGCAGGTGGGGCAGGGCGGCTCGCCGTTGGCGGCGACCTGGCCGGCGCGCTCGCGCAGGCGGTCGAAGTCGAATACCAGGAACTGCCCGGTCAGGCGCGGATCGCTGTGGCCGGAGAACGCATCGAAGTACCTGGCCATGTCATCGGCGTACAAGATGTTGTCATCGTAGTCGGCCGGACTGCCCAGGCCGCCCCACGTGTCGCGCTGCATGATCGCCGAGGCCGAGCGGTTTTCCACCTTGGTGTGGCCTACGCCGAAGTCCAGCGCGGAATAGTCGGCGAACTTGAACGTACCGCGGCCCTGGTACTGCTGCACCTTGGATTTGTTGTAGCTGTTCTGGAACACCGAACCGGTGACCAGCGCATCGGCGGCCTGCACGCCGCCCGGCGGCAGCGCGATGTTGATGATCGGCAGGTCGCCGCTGTAATCCACCGTGGTCTTGCCGCGCACGAAGGCGGCCACGCCGAGTACGCCAGCAGAGCCGTACGGGCCGTCCGGCTGGGATTCGGCGGTGGAGTTGTGGACGTCGAAGGACAGGTCCAGCGCGTCGTTCACTTCCCAGTCCACGTTGAAGCCGAGCGAGTCCATGGTGTTCTTGGTGGCCAGCTTCATGCCGCCCATCGACACGTCCGAGTTGGTCATGTCCTCGCTGTAGATGATCGGCGCCGATATCGGGCCGTTGGTCCAGGTGCTGTCGCCGGGCCCGTAGTTGAACCACACCGAGAGTTCGCTGCGCTGCTGCTGCACCTTGTTTTCCACGTAGGTGTAATCGAGCGTGGTGGTGATGTTGTCCGCTGGCTTCCACTGCAAGGTTGCCTGGCCGTTGGTGCGCTGGCGCTGCACGCCATTGACGTTGTAGGCGGTGTTCTGCGGGCGCGCGTACACATCGGTGGGGCCGGGGCGGTTCTGGATGCGGTCCGCGTAGCCTTGGCCCGGCTGCGGCAGGGCGCGCCAGTCGCTGCTTTCATTGCCGTAGAAGGTGGCCCAGCCTTCGGCCACGGTGGCCTGGTTGAAGCCGGAGTCGCGCTCCTGGTAGCTACCGCTCAGGGTCACGCCGAAGCGGTCGTCGGCGTAGCGCTGGCTGAAGATGCCCGACAGTTCGCCGGTGACGCTGGAGCCCTGCAGGGTACGCGGCAGGTTGTCGTTGGAGCTGTCGTTGACCGCCTTCAGGCCGAGGCTGATCACCGGCTCGGATTCCAGCGGACGCATCGTCTTGATGTCGATGGTGGCGCCGATGCCGCCGGTGGGATTGTCGGCGCAGGTGGTCTTGTACACCTCCACCGCCGAGATCGACTCGGAGGCGATGTTGGCGAAGTCGAACGAGCGCGAGCCGGACAGTCCGCCACCGCCGTTGCCGAGGTTGGAGGACGGCATCTGGCGGCCGTTGAGCAGCACCAGGTTGAAGTCCGGGCCGATGCCGCGCACGGTCACCTTGGAGCCTTCGCCGCTGGAGGTGCGGTCGATCGATACGCCGCTGATGCGCTGCAGCGATTCGGCCAGGTTGGTATCGGGGAACTTGCCGATGTCTTCGGCGACGATACCGTCGACCACGCCCTGGCTGTCGCGCTTGAGGTTCATCGACGAGGTGAGGCTGCCGCGGATGCCGGTGACCTGCACCGCGTCCAGCGTGGCCGGGTCGGGCGCCTCCCCCGTGGCCGGGCGGGTCGGATCCTGCGCCCAGGCAGGGCTGGCCAGCACGGCCAGCAGCGCGGAAGTGAGCATCGCCTTGCGGGGTACGACCTTGTACGTCTTCATGAAAGCTCCCTCCCCAGGGAAATCGATAATGGCGTCCTACGGCGTGATGGCACGGTTCAACCGCACACGGGCCGGATTGGGGGCCATCGTTGACAGCGTTGTCAACAAACGACCCTGCCATTGCGGATCCGCCCGGCACGGGCGCCACGTCCAGCGCTGTCATCCGGGCCGTATCGACCACCGGTAAAGCACCGTGGCGCAGGGCCTGCGGTGTGTTTCCTGCGGTATCCCGTGCGGCCGCTGCAGCATGCAGGCCGCGTTGTGCAGTGCAGAACGAAACTGCGCGGATGCCCGAAGCAGGCCGCCTTTGCCGCCCATGTCCCGTCCGGTGACAGCGCTGGACAATCGATGACGAAGCGGGTTCCATGTGTGGCCGCCGAATGGCTGGCATACCCTTCAACAAGGACATGCAATGGACAACCCTGCTGCAGTGCGTGGGCAACACGTGCAAAGCAACCGCGTGGCGCTGACGGTGGTCACCGCGATCTTCTTCATGTGGGGCTTCCTGACCTGCCTCAACGACATCCTCATTCCGCACCTCAAGGCCGCCTTCGCGCTCACCTGGGTGCAGGCGATGCTGGTGCAGTTCACGTTCTTTGGTGCGTACTTCCTGATGTCGCTGCCGGCAGGGCGGTTGGTCGCGGCGGTGGGCTACAAGCGCGGCATCGTGGCCGGGCTGGCCATTGCCGGCGTGGGCGCGCTGCTGTTCTGGCCGGCTGCGCATGCGCATGTGTACGGGTTGTTCCTGGCGGCGTTGTTCGTGCTCGCCACCGGCATCACCGTGCTGCAGGTAGCGGCCAACCCGTACGTGGCGCTGCTGGGACCGGAGCAGACCGCGTCCAGCCGGCTGACGCTGGCGCAGTCGATGAATGCACTGGGCACCACGCTGGCGCCGCTGTTTGGCGGTCTGCTGATCCTGTCGGCCGAACCGCGCACCGATGAAGCCCTGGCGCTGCTGCCGCAGGCAGAGGCGCTGGCTTACCGCGCCGCCGAAGCGCAGTCGGTGCAACTGCCGTACTTCGGCCTGGCGGTGGCGCTGTTCGTGCTGGCCGCAGCCATCTGGATGTTCCGCCTGCCGGCCATCCCGGGCGTGGAAGAAGGCGCCACCGGYGGGCGCATCCGCGACGCGCTGCGGCATCCGCACCTGCGCTACGGCGTGCTGGCGATCTTCTTCTACGTGGGCGCCGAGGTATCCATCGGCAGCGTGCTGGTCAACTTCCTGTCGATGCCGGGCATCGGCGAAGGGCTCACCGAACAGGAAGCCACCCGGTATGTGTCGTTGTACTGGGGCGGTGCGCTGGTGGGGCGCCTGGTCGGCACCGTGCTGCTGGCACGGCTCGACCCGCGCCGCCTGCTGGGCATCTTCGCGCTGGTGGTGATGGCGCTGCTGGCGGTCACCATGCTGGCCGGTGGCGGGTTGGCCAAGTGGGCGGTGGTCAGCATCGGGCTGTTCAACTCGATCATGTTCCCGACCATCTTCGCGCTCGCCATCGCGCGGCTGGGCGCGTTGACCGGCAAGGGCTCCAGCCTGCTGGTGATGGCCATCGTGGGCGGTGCGGTGGTTCCGCTGGCGATGGGCTGGGTGGCCGACCACCACGGCCTGCAGCTGTCGTTCCTGCTGCCGATGCTGTGCTACCTGTACATCGTCTTTTACGCGTGGCGGGGTTCGCGCCTTTCCCCCTAGCGGTGCCGCACTGCTCAGCGGCGGCGCGGTGCGTGGGTGGATTCACGCACGAGCACCGCATGGTCCACGGTGACCATGCGGCCGCCGTCCGGGCTGCGGATGCGCTCGATCAGCTGCTCGGTAGCCAGCGTGCCCATGCGTGAGGTGGGCTGCCGCACGGTGGTCAGCGCCGGGTAGATGTGCCCGGCAATGGGCGTGTCGTCGAAGCCGCAGACCGACAGGTCCCTGGGGACGCGCAGGCCCCGTTGGCCGGCCACGCGATAGACCGCGGCCGCCATGTCGTCGTTGGCGGCGAAGATCGCCGTCGGTGGTTGCGGCAGGTCGAGCAGCGCGTTGGCCGCCTCGATGCCGGATTCGAACGAGAACTGCCCGCTGGCCACCAGCGCCGGGTCGTAGGCGATGCCATGTTCGCGCAGTGCCTGGCGATAGCCGGCCAGGCGCCACTGGCAGGCGCCGTGCGCGCGCGGCCCC
Organism: Stenotrophomonas sp. P5_A8; assembly: GCF_056400545.1. Lineage (NCBI taxonomy): Bacteria > Pseudomonadati > Pseudomonadota > Gammaproteobacteria > Lysobacterales > Lysobacteraceae > Stenotrophomonas > Stenotrophomonas sp. P5_A8. Next base: position 11,935 of record NZ_JBFULB010000003.1, read on the forward strand.
TTGATATGCGCAATGCGGCGGTGGCCTTGTGCAACCAGATGGCCGATCAGCTCGACCACGGCGGTGGTCTCGTCCATGCGCACGCCGATGCGGCCTTCCGGATGGCGCGGGGCAATGCTGGCGAACGGGATCTCGTGCTCTTCCAGGTAGGCCAGCACCACCGCATCGTCGGTCAGCGGCGGGATCAGCACCACGCCATCGGGACGCGAGTTCTCGAACAGCGCCGCCAGGTCGGGCAGGGTGCTGCGGCCGACGCCCACCGGCCCCAGTATCAGGTTGTAGTGGCTGGCGTGGCAGGCTTCCAGCATGCCGTTCTGGATTTCCATCAGGTAATTGCGCGAGGGATTGTTGTAAACCAGCGCCAATGCGTAGGAGCGCTGCCCGGCCAGGCTGCGCGCGGACAGGTTGGGCTTGTAGCCCAACCGCGCCACTGCCGCGGCCACGCGCTCGCGGGTTTCGGTGCGCACGTTGGGCTCGTTGTTGAGCACGCGGGACACGGTCTTGATCGAAACGCCCGCAACCGCGGCGACATCCTCGATTCGACTACGCATGGTGCGGTGGATCCTATGTGGGAGCAGGTCGGCAGAGGCCGATGGTAGTGCGGCGGTGTCGAAACGGTGTTGCCGATGCAGGCGGATGTTGCCATGCCGCGATGGCTTGTGGCGCACCCGTCGATTTCGTGCGGCATCGCAACACTGACAGCCTGATCCACGCATGCGTTTGAGCGCCAGCCCCTGCTGGTGCGGGACCGACGTCGCCATGGCGACGCTGCGCGGTTGACAGCAATGGCCGTGCTTTGTATGACAGCGCTGTCAGCCAGGGGCGTTGAACCGATCCAAATGTTGTCGACACGACGTGCTGCGCGCCGCGCAGCGCGGCCGACGGCGGCAGCGCCGACCCCGATCGCGCGTCATTCCCACCGGAGGTAGATGTCAGTGAACAGCCCCAACAAGACCATCCTTGGTACCTGCCTGCTGTTGGCCCTGGCCGCATCGGTCGCCGCCGCGCCTGCCACTGGCGAGACGCTCAAGGACTGGCCGCGGGTGACCAGCGCGATCACGCCGGATGCCGCCATCGAAGCGCGCGTGCAGCAGATCCTGGCGCAGATGACCCTGGCGCAGAAGATCGGGCAGATGACCCAGGCCGAGATCAAGACCATCACCCCCGAGCAGGTCCGCCAGTACTACATCGGCTCGGTGCTCAACGGCGGCGGCTCGTGGCCGGGCATGGACAAGCACGCCACGGTGGCGCAGTGGCTGCAGCTGGCCGATGCCTACCGCGCGGCCTCGCTGGCCACCGACGCACGCACGCCGGTTCCGGTGATCTGGGGCACCGATGCGGTGCATGGGCACAACAACGTCTACGGCGCGACGCTGTTCCCGCACAACATCGGCCTGGGCGCGGCCGGCGATGCCGAGCTGGTCGAGCGCATCGGCCAGGCCACCGCACGCGCCACCCGCGCCACCGGCATCGACTGGGTGTTCGCGCCCACCCTGGCCGTGGCCCACGACCCACGCTGGGGCCGCACCTACGAGAGCTTCTCCTCCGATCCCGCCGTGGTGCGCGAGTACGCGCGTGCCTACGTCAAGGGCGCGCAGGGTCGCTTCGCCGACGATGCCAACGTAGTGGCGACGGCCAAGCATTACATCGGCGATGGCGCCACCGACAACGGCCGCGACCAGGGCGAAGCACTGCTCGACAAGGCGGCCATGATCAACGTGCACGGCCAGGGGTATTACGGTGCGCTCGGTGAAGGCGTGCAGACGGTGATGGCCTCGTTCAACAGCTGGAATGACCGTGCCGGCCGCGTCGACTACGGCAAGATGCACGGCAGCAAGGCACTGCTCACCGATGCGTTGAAGGGCAAGATGGGCTTCGACGGGTTCGTGGTGTCCGACTGGAACGGCATCGCGCAGGTACCCGGCTGCCGCAACGACAGCTGCGCCCAGGCGATCAATGCCGGCATCGACATGGTGATGGTGCCCGACGACTGGAAGGCGTTCATCGCCAACACCACCGCGCAGGTGCAGCGCGGTGAGATTCCGATGGCACGCATCGACGATGCGGTCACCCGCATCCTGCGGGTGAAGCTGCGCGCCGGATTGTTCGAGCACAAACCCTCGGACAGCCGCCATGCCGGGGATGCCAACGCCGTGCAGGACCGTGCATTGGCGCGCCGCGCGGTGCGCGAGTCGCTGGTGCTGCTGAAGAACCAGGACAAGGTGCTGCCGCTGCGCCGCGATGCGCGGGTGCTGGTGGTGGGCAAGAGCGCCGACAGCCTGTCCGACCAGGCCGGTGGCTGGTCGCTGACCTGGCAGGGCACGGAGAACACCAACGCCGATTTCCCGAATGCCGATTCGGTACTCGGTGGGTTGCGTGCCGCGCTGGGCGCGCAGCAGGTGACCTACAGCGCCGATGGCACCGGGCTGGATGCCGGGCAGTTCGACGTCGTGGTCGCGGTGGTCGGGGAGACACCGTATGCGGAAACCAATGGTGACATCCTGTCCTCCGATTCGGTCAGCCACAGCCGCGTCTACCCGCAGGATCTGGCCGTGCTGCGCGCGGCCACGGCGACCGGCAAGCCGGTGGTGACCGTGTATTTCTCCGGCCGCCCGATGTACACCAACGACCTGCTCAACCTGTCGCAGGCCTTCGTGGCAGCATGGCTGCCCGGCACCGAGGGCAAGGGCGTCACCGACGTGCTGGTGGCCGGCAAGGACGGCAAGGCGGCGCATGATTTCCGTGGCCGGCTGAGCTTCCCGTGGCCGGGCGTGCCGTGCCCGGCGCCGATCGACCGACCGGATCCCAAGCAGCCGCCGCTGTTCACGCTGGGCTATGGCCTGCATTACGGTGCGTCAGGGAATGTCGCGCGCCTGCCCGAAGCCAACCCGGACAACTGCGGCGACGTGACGACGCTGCCGATCTTCAACCGCGCCGACACGCCGCCGTTCTCGCTGCACGTTGCCGCCGCCGGCGCCACCCAGCCGCTGGGCAATGATCTCAATGCCACGCTGCGGTGGCCGACCGCAGCGCCCGTGGTGCAAGTGCGCACCGTGCAGGTGAACACCCAGCAGGACGCCAAGGAGATCACGTGGCTGGCGCCGGCGCAGCTCATCGCCCGCAGTACCTCGCGCCGCAACCTCGGCGCACTGGCGCGCAACCACGGCGCGTTGCAGTTCGATGTGCAGCTGGTGCAGCGGCCGGCCTTGCCGGTGAAGGTGACCATGCAGTGCGGTACCGGCTGCGAGGGCGGGGTGGATATCGCGCCGCTGCTGGCCAAACTGATGCCGGGGCAGAAGCAGACGGTGACCGTGCCGCTGGCGTGCTTCGCCAAATACGGCGTGGACCTGGGCGCGGTGGAAGCCCCGTTCGTGGTGAGTGCGGACAAACCGTTTGCTGCAGCGTTCACCCAGGTGCGGGTGTCGGTGGATGCGGACAAGGTGGAGGGCGCGGTCAGCTGCCCGTGAAGCAACGGTAGAGCCGAGCCATGCTCGGCTGGCGGCCCAGGATGGCCTCTGCACCACCGGCGTTTCATGCCGGATCGGAGAGCAGCCGAGCATGGCTCGGCTCTACCCTGGTTCGTTTCGTGCCGGATCGGAGAGCAGCCGAGCATGGCTCGGCTCTACCCCGGTTGGTTTCATGCCGGATGGGAGAGCAGCCGAGCATGGCTCGGCTCTACCCCGCGCGACGAAAAAGGCCCCGCAGTGCGGGGCCTTTTTCTATCTCGATGCCGCGCCGATCAGCGCTTCATCGAACCGAAGAACTCGTCGTTGGACTTGGTGTTCTTCATCTTGTCGAGCAGGAATTCCATTGCCGCCATTTCATCCATCGGATGCAACAGCTTGCGCAGGATCCAGATCTTCTGCAGCAGTTCCGGTTCGATCAGCAGGTCTTCGCGACGGGTGCCCGAGCGGTTGATGTCGATCGCCGGGAACACGCGCTTTTCAGAGATGCGACGGCTCAGGTGCACTTCGCTGTTGCCGGTGCCCTTGAACTCTTCGTAGATCACCTCGTCCATCTTGCTGCCGGTATCGACCAGCGCGGTGGCGATGATGGTCAGGCTGCCGCCTTCCTCCACGTTACGCGCCGCGCCGAAGAAGCGCTTCGGACGGTGCAGGGCGTTGGCGTCCACACCACCGGTAAGCACCTTGCCGGAGCTGGGCACCACGTTGTTGTAGGCACGTGCCAGGCGGGTGATCGAGTCGAGCAGGATCACCACGTCTTTCTTGTGCTCGACCAGGCGCTTGGCACGCTCGATCACCATTTCGGCGACCTGCACGTGACGGGCGGCCGGCTCGTCGAAGGTGGAGCTGATGACTTCGCCGCGCACTGTGCGCTGCATTTCGGTCACTTCTTCCGGGCGCTCGTCGATCAGCAGCACGATCAGGTGCACGTCCGGATGATTGGTGGTGATCGCCGTGGCCACCTGCTGCATCATCATCGTCTTACCGGCCTTGGGCTGGGAGACGATCAGCGAACGCTGACCCTTGCCCTGCGGTGCCATCAGATCGAGGATGCGGCCGGTGATGTCTTCGGACGAACCGTTGCCACGTTCCAGGGTGAAGCGCTTGCGCGGGAACAGCGGGGTGAGGTTCTCGAACAGCACCTTGTTCTTGGACGCTTCCAGCGGCTCACCGTTGATGGTGTCCACGATCGACAGCGCGAAGTAACGCTCGCCATCCTTCGGGAAGCGGATGCGGCCGGACAGGTGGTCGCCGGTACGCAGGTTGAAGCGGCGGATCTGGCTGGGCGAAATGTAGGTATCGTCCGGGCCGGCCAGGTAGCTGGCTTCGGCCGCGCGCAGGAAGCCGAAGCCGTCGGGCAGGATTTCCAGCACGCCGTCGGCGGCGACGCCGTCGCCGTGGCGGGTGAGCACCTTGAGCAGGGCGAAGATCACGTCCTGCTTGCGGGCACGCGCCACGCCTTCGGAGATCTGCAGCTGCTCGGCGATTTCCAGCAGCTTCTGCGCCGGCATCCGCTTGAGGTCGCTCAGCGAATAGACCGGGAAGCCTTCAGGCACGTTGGCCTGCTGGCTGCGCACGAACGGCTGCTGCGGTTCGTTGTTGTCCTGCGGCATGCCGTCATCGTTGTAGCGATCGCCACCGCGGCTGCGGTCACGGCGATTGCGGAAACGGTCGCGGCGGTTGCCCTGGCCCTGACCTTGGCCTTGGCCCTGGTTCTGACCTTGGCCTTGACCCTGGTACGGGTTCTGCCCGCCCTTGGGCGCGTTGTTGCCGTTGCCGTTGCCGTTGTGGTTGCGCTGGCCACCGTCGCCGGTGTCCTGCTGCGCACCGCCCTGGCCGGACGAGGATTCGCCAGCGTGGGGGGCAGGTGCCTGCTGCGGTGCCGACGGCGCGGCGACCGGCGCCGGCGCGTCAGGCGCGGCAGCCAGGGGCAGGGCGGATTGATGCGTGGGAGAAGAACCGGTTTCGGCAGCGGTGTTGGCGGCGGCCTTGGCGACGCGCGGCTTGCGCACGCGCTTCTCGGCAGGCGCGTCGGCGCTCCCGGGTTCGGAAGTAGTGATATCGGACAAGTGCTGGATTCCTCGCTAGAAGGTGCGAGCGCCCGGCAGGGCGGCGAACGTTGGGAAAGGATCTGGAAGGAAACAACGTCCAGAAGATGCGGCGCGCGAATGCGGCCGGATATGCCGACACTAACACCGGCTCGCGGCAGCGCGCAAGCCGGGCGGGGCAGGGTCATTCATGCGGGCGCAGGCCCGCGTGGCAGCCGGAGGGGGCCGGCTGCCTGCCAGGGTCAGGCCAGGGCCTTGTCCAGCATGCCGGCGAGCTGGGCCTTGCCCACCGCGCCAACCTGCTGCGCCTGGACTTCGCCGTTCTTGAAGACCAGCAGCATCGGGATCGAGCGCACGTGGTACTTGGCGGCCAGTTCGCGCTGTTCGTCGACGTTGACCTTGGCGATCTTGGCGCGCCCGTTGTAAGCGTCGGCCAGCTCGTCCAGCGCCGGGGCGATCATCTTGCAGGGGCCACACCATTCGGCCCAGAAATCGACCAGCACCGGCTCTTTGGAATCCAGTACTGCGCTTTGGAAGTCAGCGGTGCTGACATGTACAACCTTGTCGCTCATCTTGGTCTCTCGTCTGGAAATRCACCCGGCCGGGCCGGAGGAGGTTGAAGTTGGACGCCACCGACCGGTGCCGTCCGCGTCTGCTGCCTCGTGACCGCACAGGCGGTCAGCGGTGCGCCAGGTGGATGCCTGGTCGCTCACGGCGGGCAGTGTACCGCTAACGTCGCAGGCGGGCAGGGGAGGGGTGGAACCAAGCATCCTGTGATTGGCGTCCCGGTTTAATCGGGCAACTGAAGAGGATATGTGGGTACTGGAGAGGCAGTACCAGCGGAAGCGCGCGTCCCGTTCAACTGGCGGCAGGCGCGGTGAAACCAGTGAGAAGTGCCCTCTTGGGCCCGATCAGCCACGGCCAGGTCCGGTCCCGGTGCCGCTGTCTCGCAGCCGGCTGCGACGGCAGAGCCCGGTTTGGCGCCGACATTGCGCTAAACTGCCTCACTGTGCGGCGCCCCAGGACCCGATGGTCCGGCCCCGCCGACCCCGGCGCAGGGCCCGCAATGGCGACGGTGCCCCCCAAGATTGCAAGCCTCCCGCGCACCGCTGCCGGGCAGGCCTTACCAAGACGGACACATGAGCGACAAACCGCTGACCGATTTGACCTTTTCCTCCTTCGAGCTGCATCCGGCCCTGCAGGCCGGCCTTGAAGGAGCCGGATTCACCCGTTGCACGCCCATCCAGGCGCTGACCCTGCCGGTCGCACTGCCCGGCGGCGACGTCGCCGGCCAGGCACAGACCGGTACCGGCAAGACGCTGGCCTTCCTGGTCGCGGTGGTGAACCGCCTGCTGACCCGCCCGGCACTGGCCGACCGCAAGCCCGAAGACCCGCGCGCGCTGATCCTGGCCCCGACCCGCGAACTGGCCATCCAGATCCACAAGGATGCGGTCAAGTTCGGTTCGGACCTGGGCCTGCGCTTTGCGCTGGTCTACGGCGGCGTGGATTACGACAAGCAGCGCGAGATCCTGCAGCAGGGCGTGGACGTGATCATCGCCACCCCGGGCCGCCTGATCGACTACGTCAAGCAGCACAAGGTGGTCTCGCTGCACGCCTGCGAAATCTGCGTGCTCGATGAAGCCGACCGCATGTTCGACCTGGGCTTCATCAAGGACATCCGCTTCCTGCTGCGGCGCATGCCCGAGCGCTCCACGCGCCAGACGCTGCTGTTCAGCGCCACGCTCAGCCACCGCGTGCTGGAGCTGGCCTACGAGCACATGAACGAGCCGCAGAAGCTGGTGGTGGAGAGCGAGTCGATCACCGCCGCCCGCGTGCGCCAGCGCATCTACTTCCCGGCCGACGAAGAGAAGATCCCGCTGCTGCTGGGCCTGCTGTCGCGCAGCGAAGGCGCGCGCACGATGGTCTTCGTCAACACCAAGGTGTTCGTCGAGCGTGTTGCCCGGTCGCTGGAAAAGGCCGGCTACCGCGTCGGCGTGCTGTCCGGCGATGTGCCGCAGAAGAAGCGTGAGAGCCTGCTAAACCGCTTCCAGAAGGGCCAGCTGGAAATCCTGGTGGCCACCGACGTGGCCGCGCGCGGCCTGCACATCGACGGCATCAAGTACGTCTACAACTACGACCTGCCCTTCGACGCCGAAGACTACGTGCACCGCATCGGCCGTACCGCACGCCTGGGCGAGGAAGGCGATGCGATCAGCTTCGCCTGCGAGCGCTATGCGATGGGCCTGCCGGACATCGAGGCCTACATCGAGCAGAAGATCCCGGTCGAGCCGGTGACCAGCGAGATCCTGACCTCGCTGCCGCGCGCCGCACGCGCACCCGCCGCGCCGGGCGAGGAAGGCGACGACGAGAACGAGAGCGTTGGCCAGATCTTCCGTGAAGCGCGCGAAGCGCGTGCGGCGGAAGAACAGCGTCGTGGCGGTGGCAGCAGCAGCGGCCGCGGCGGCAAGCCGGCCGCCGGCCGTGGCGAGYGCCGCGCGCCCGGTGAGCGCAGTGCCGATGGCAAGCCGCGCCGTGAGCGCAAGCCGCGCGTGGAAGGTGAGGCACCGGTCGTCGTGGCCGATGCCGAGGCCGCGCCGCAGGTTGCGCCGACTGCGGCCCCGACCGCTGCCCCGACTGCCGAAGGCAGTCCGGCCGTGGACGGTGAGCGCGCGCCGCGCAAGCGTCGTCGTCGTCGCAACGGCCGTCCGGTCGAAGGCGCCGAGGGTGCGGCAGCGACCGGCCCGGTGACGCCGGTGCAGGTGGCGGCCAAGCCGATGCGCGGCACGCCGGCGGCCGATCCGAGCGCGTCCTTCCTGACCCGCATCGGTCGCAAGATCCGCCGGATGCTGTCCGGTTCGTAAGACCTGACGCCTGACCTGCGCGGTCCGAGGTCCCGCCCCCTTGGTAGGGGGGCTGTCGCGAAGCGACGGGGATCCGGTGCTGATACTGCGGGGCCCACGGTTGGCGCAGCCAACCGTGGGGCGACAGCGCCAATGCGATGTCGCGTCCCCCGGCCAATGGCCGGCACGACCGATGCATCCCCACCTGCACGTCGTCACCCTCGTCCTGCATAATCAGGGGATGAGCGTCCTGCGTTTTGACAATGTCAGCAAACAGTATGCCGGCGGCCACCAGGCCCTGGTCGACGTCAGCTTTGATGTCGCCCCCGGCGAAATGCTGTTCGTCACCGGTCACTCCGGTGCGGGCAAGAGCACCCTGCTCAAGTTGATCCACCTCGACGAGCGGCCCAGCCGTGGCGCGGTGATCTTCGATGAGCGCAACCTGCTGAAGGTGCGGGGTGGCAATATTCCGCGGCACCGGCGGCAGGTGGGGGCGGTCTACCAGGACCACCGCCTGCTGATGGACCGCAGCATCGCCGAGAACGTGGCGTTGCCGCTGATCCTGCGCGGCACCCGCCGCGCCGACATCGGCAAGCGCGTGCGCTCGGTGCTTGAACGCATGGGCCTGGGCCACCGCGAAAAGGCACTGCCCTCGCAGCTGTCGGCTGGCGAGCAGCAGCGCGTCGGCATCGCCCGCGCGATTGTCAGCGAGCCCAAGCTGCTGGTTGCCGACGAACCCACCGGCAATCTCGATCCGACCCTGGCGGCGGAAATCATGGCGCTGTTCGCCGAGCTGCCCGATCGCGGCACCAGCGTGCTGGTCGTCAGCCATGACCTGGCGCTGCTGCGGCACATGCGCAAGCGCGTGCTGATCCTGGACCACGGCAAGCTGATCGACGACATCTCGCCGCAGGACCTGGCCGAATGAACGCACCCCTCAACAAGGAAGCCGCGGCGCCGTCGCGCCTGGGCGTGTGGTTGCACCACCATGGCCACAGCGTGGTGTTCAGCCTGGGCCGCGCCTGGCGCAAGCCGTGGGCGACGCTGCTCACCATCATGGTGATGGCGCTGGCCCTGGCGTTGCCGCTGGGCCTGTCGATCGCGCTGGACAACCTCACGCATTTCGCCGGCAGCGTGCAGCAGTCGCGCGACATCAACCTGTTCCTCAAGCCGGACGTTGCCGCAGCGGCGGCCGGGCAGGTGGCCGATTCGCTGCGCGGTCGTGCCGACGTGGCCAACGTCACCGTGCAGACCCCCGAGCAGGGGCTGCAGGAACTGCGTGAAGGGGCCGGGCTGGGTGAGGCGATCGATGCGCTGCACGACAATCCTCTGCCTACCCTGCTGATCGTGACCCCGACCGCCGGCACCGATGATGCGCGCCTGGCCACCTCGCTGGAGGGCCTGCCACAGGCCGACCTGGTCCAGCACGATGCGCTGTGGCGCAGGCGCCTGGACGCCTGGCTGGGCTTTGGCACGCGGCTGGTGCAGGTGCTGTCGGTGCTGCTGGGCCTGGGCGCGGCGCTGGTGGTGGGCAATACCGTGCGGCTGGACATCCAGGCGCGCCGCGACGAGATCGGCGTGCTGCAGCTGCTGGGCGCCAGCGATGGCTTCATCCGCCGCCCGTTCCTGTACCTGGGCGCGTGGTACGGACTGGGCGCCGGTGCACTGGCGTTGGGCCTGATCGGCGTGGCCGGGCTGGCGCTGCGCCCGCCGCTGGCCGCGTTGTCGGAAAGTTATGCCAGCCCGTTCGTGCTGCATGGGTTGGACCTGCTGCATTCATCGTTCGTGCTGGTCGGCACCGTGGTGCTGGGCTGGCTGGGCGCGTGGCTGGTGACGGGGCATTTCCTGCGCCAGACCCGACCGACCGAAACCTGAGGCCCGCATGCGCCCGCAAGCCCTGAAGCACCTGGTCGACGATGCACCGCGCGTGATGGTGGTCGACGGTTCCAAGCTGGTCCGCAAGTTGATTGCCGATGTGCTGCAACGCGAACTGCCGGACGTGGACGTGGTGGGCTGCGCAAGCATCGAAGAGGCGCGCAGCGCGCTGGCGGCCGGGCCGGTGAACCTGGTCACCACCTCGCTCACGCTCAGCGACGGCGATGGCCTGGCGCTGGCACGTCTGGTGCGCGAAACCGCCGGGCAGGCCTATGTGCCGGTGATCGTGGTGTCCGGCGATGCGCAGCAGCACCTGGAGCAACGCCGCTTCACCGAATACGTCACCGACTATTTCGACAAGGCACTGGGGCATGAAGCGCTGGCCACCTTCATCCGTGGCTACGTGCAGCCGGAGACCATTCCCGGCGCGACCATCCTGTATGTCGAGGACAGCCGCGTGGTTGCCGAGGCGACCAAGCGCATGCTCGAACGCCAGGGCCTGCGCGTGCTGCACGTGATGACCGCCGAAGAGGCCTTCGCGCTGCTCACCGCCGAATCGCTCGGGCGCAGCAGCCACCGCATCGACCTGGTGCTTACCGACGTCACCCTCAAGGGTGAGCTCAGCGGCCTGGATGTTGTCGAGCGCGTGCGCGTGGACTTCGGCTACGGCAAGCGCCGCCTGCCGGTGCTGGTGATGACCGGCGACGGCAACCCGCTCAACCAGTCCGGCCTGCTGCAGGCCGGTGCCAACGATCTGGTGCAGAAGCCGATCGAAGAACGCCTGCTGGTGACCAAGGTGCTGTTCCAGCTGCGCCTGGCCCGGCTCAACGACAAACCCGTGGTGCGATGAACGACGAGGCAACCTCGAGCATCCAGCTCGAACCGAGCTGGAAGGCCCGTATTGGCGCGTGGCTGCTGCGTCCGGRGATGCGTGAGCTGTCCAGCTTCCTGCGCCAGCGCAAGGCGTCCGGTGCGCATGTATTCCCGCCCGGCCCGCAGATATTCGCGGCCTTTGACGCCACCCCGTTCGAGCAGGTCAAGGTGGTGATTCTCGGCCAGGATCCGTATCACGGTGTTGGGCAGGCCCATGGCCTGAGTTTCTCGGTGATGCCCGGCGTGCCGGTGCCGCCGTCGCTGCTCAACATCTACAAGGAACTGGAGGCCGACCTGGGCATCCCGCGCCCGGACCACGGGTGTCTGCTGCCGTGGGCGCGCCAGGGTGTACTGCTGCTCAATGCGGTGCTCACCGTGGAAGAGGGGCAGGCCGGCGCGCACCAGAAGCGCGGCTGGGAAGGGTTCACCGACCACGTCGTGGACACCCTCAACCGCGAGCGCGAGGGCCTGGTGTTCATGCTGTGGGGCAGTTACGCGCAGCAGAAGGGCAAGGTGATCGACACCGGTCGCCACCGCGTGCTCAAGGCGCCGCATCCGTCGCCGCTGTCGGCGCACCGCGGCTTCCTCGGCTGCCATCACTTCTCGATGGCCAACGCGTACCTGCAGCGCCGTGGGCAGACCGCGATCGACTGGTCCTTGCCGCCGCGCGCGGCGCTGTAACCCGCGCTGGCCCCCGGCCGACGGCCGTGATGCGCGGCGATCACCACGCCGCGACGATTATCTCAATCGGTCAGCATTTCCATGATCGCGCGCGCCACCTGGCGTTTGCGCGCCGGCATCCGTCGCAGCAGCGAGAGAATCTCGGTTTCCTGGACGGTGCGTGCCGCCTCCACCGGCACCGGCTCGGGGAGCGGCAGTTCGGCGCCATCGTCGGGACGGCCGGGACCGCGCCCTGTGGCCAACCATTCAAAATGGACTTGCGTCACAATTGCGACGCGTGAAAGATGTTGGACGCTCGGGGATGTGCCGCCTTCCCGTTCCCATTGCGCCACGGCGCTACGGCGCACGCCGGTTTCCAACGCCAACTGTGTCTGGGACAGGCCAGCCGTTAATCGGGCCCGCCGGATTCTGTCGCACATCGCCTGCATTTACTGCCCCCTTTCCCTGTTAGGTAAGCACGGCTTCCCTGAAAGCAATTCTTTTGTCCTGTGTACAGAACTGCTTCCGCTTGCTGCTGCAGCAGGGGGAATGGTTGGACGCTGACCCGCCGGCAAGCGTCGCTTCCCCCGTGTTTCACGCCGCCTTGATTTGACGGGCTTTTAGTTACCCCGCATTAATCGTCCCGAACCGGACATAAACGGATTCCCAAGCGGGAAACGACACCGGCAGCTGACGATCAGAACGGCGACGGAATAAATCCATCGCCACGGTCGGCCGCTGCTCAAAATCGGCGGGGACGCACGTATGGTTAATGTGAAAGGCGTGAAAGTTTCGTCATTGCGATGGCAGGCATGGGTGCTGATCGCAATACTGGCGGTGCTTTCATGCCTGGGCCGTGCGCAGGCGCAGTCCGCCTGTACGGCCGGTGCCTGCGTCAGCGCCGGGCCCCGGCTGGCCTCGGTCGATTCGACCCAGAGCCCTGTTCTCAATCTGTTGTTCGGCGCGCTGCTGCCGGGCACGACGGTCAACCTGAGCGTGGCCGACTGGAACAACCTGGCCGGCGCCAGAATCAACCTCAACGCGCTGCTGACCCAGCTCAACGGCGGCGTGGTGGTCAGCGATCCCAGCCAGGTGCTCAACGCCAGCATCAGCCTGGGCCAGTTGCGCGCGGCGATGGTGCAGGTGCTGCAGGCCGACGGCCAGACCGCGGCGGCCAACGTCCTCAACGCGCTGCCGCTGGGCGTGGCCGGTACCTCCGGCAGCATCCGCCTGGCCGACCTGCTGCAGATCGCGTTGCCCACCGGCTCGCTGGCCACGGTGAACTTGAACGTGCTCGACCTGCTGACCGGCGGCGTGCAGCTGTACAACTTCCGCAACGTGTTGACCACGCCCACGCCGATCACCGTCAACACCGCCGCGCTCGGCCTCAATGGCGTGGCCAACGTGCGGTTGTGGCTGCAGGTGGTGGAGCCGCCGGTCTACACCTGCGGCGCGGTCGGTGCGGCATTCCACAGCGCGGCGATCCGCATCAAGCTCGACCTCGACCTTGTGCAGGGCCTGAACACCGGCACCCTCAGCGCCGCGCTCAGCGGGCTCAATCTGCTGGGGGTGTCGTTGTCCAACACCAGCATCAGCGCCAGCGTGCTGCACCTGCAGGTGTACGCCGACGTGGCCCGGGCCGAAGGCTCGATCTCGGCGATCAACCTGGTGGGCAATGCGGTCACGCTGCAGGCGCGCCCCGGTTTGGTGAACCTGTATGTCGGTCAGATCAGCGATGCGACCTTCTTCAACCGCAGCACGGTGCTGACCTCGACCGCGCTGAGCGCGGCGACGCTGACCTCGCTGAGCGTGAGCGTGCGGGTGTCGGCCAACGTCCTCGGCATCCTGACCCCCATCGCCGACGTGACCGTGCCACTGACGGTGACCATCCGCAGTTACGCCACCGCGACGCCGGGCCTGCAGAGCGCGAGCTTCACCGGCCCGTACCCACAGACCCGCACGCTCACCGCCGGGACGGTCAGCGCCGCGACGATGGTCTCCACGCTGGTCAACTCGCTGAGCATCCAGGTGACCAGCGGCAATCCGACGGTGACGCTGCTGGCCGGCATCGCCTTGCCGCTGCCGGTGGCCGACCTGGTCAACGGCATCGTCAACGCGCTGCTGACGCCGATCCGCACGCAGGTCAACGCCCTGGTCACCCCCGTGCTGACCGCACTGCTGGGCGGGCTGGTGGACAACCTGCTGGCGCTGCTGGGCATCCGTATCGGCCAGGCGGTGTTCACTGTGGAAGGCGTGACCCAGGCGTGCGCGGCCACCCTGCAGCTGGTCAAAGACCTGCAGCCGACCAGCGACACCGGGCGCTTCAACCTGTCCATCTCCTACAACGGCAGCACCGTCGGCTCTGCGAGCAACGTCGGCAACAACGGTGCCACTGCCGCGGTCATCACCGTACCCGGCGGCAGCTACGCGCTGGCCGAGGCGGCGGCTGCCGGCACCACGCTCACGCGCTACGCCAGCAGTTGGCAGTGCCTGGACCAGAACAACGCGGTGGTGTCCTCCGGCACCGGCGGCAGCTTCACCCTGCAGGCGCCGGCGATGACCGCCACCGCGGTCACCCTGGTGTGCCGCATCACCAATCGAACGCGGCAGGCCGATCTGTCGATCACCAAAAGCGATGGCAGCGGTAGCTACACGCCGGGTGGCACGGCGACCTACACGCTGCTGGTGAGCAATGGCGGTCCCGATGCGGTCACCAATGCGGTGGTCACCGACACCCTGCCCAACGGCACCACGCTGCGTGGCGCGTGGACCTGCAGTGCCTCCACCGGCAGCGCCTGCGCGGTGGCCACGGGTGGGGCGGTGGGCGATGGCGCGGTCAACGTCGGGGTGAACCTGATCAATGGCGGGCAGGCAACGATCAGTGTGCCGGTGAGTTTCAGCAGCAACCCGGGCGCGTACTGACGCGCGCGGTGGCAGTGCAGTGGGCGCGGGGATGACCTCGCGCTGGGGATGGACAGGATCATCGTGACCGACCGGCCCGCAAGGGCAGGGCGAACGCTTTCGAGGATGAGCGCATGGCAGCAACCGGCAAGCAGGGCAGGGCAGGCAGGGCATCGGCCCGCATCGCATGCGCGATGGCCCTGTTGATGGTGCTGCTGCCGCCGCCGCTACTGGCGCAGGGTTACCCCAACCCACTCAACAACACGGCCAGCGTGACGGCGCCGACGGATGTGTCCGATCCCACGCCGGGCAACAACAGCGCCACCGATACCAACGCACTGGCGCTGCAGGCGCAGTTGAGCGTGACCAAGACGCTGCTCAGCGCCAGCCCGGTCGCCGCGGGCGGGGCCGTGCAGTACCGCATCCAGATCAACAACGCCGGGCCGTCGGCAGCGTCGGCCGTCGGCGTGGTCGACAACGTGTCCGCGTTGCTCACCAATGTCGGCTGGACCTGCCAGGGCGCCACTGCGGCATCGTCATGCGCGCAGTCCAACGGCACCGGCAACGCGATCAACGTGCAGGTCAACGTGGCCGTGGGGGACAGCGTGGTGCTGCTGGTCAATGCCACCGCACCGACCGCCACGCCGGCCACGGTGCCGGCCAACAGCGTGGCGCTGGTGCTGCCGCCAGGCACGACCRATCCGACCCCGGGCGACAACACCGCCACCACGCCGGCGGTGCCGGTGCAGCCCAACGCGCTGGTGGCCAACAACGATACCTTCGCCACGCCCATCTCCTCGACCACCGGCGGCAACACGCCGACGGTGCTGGCCAACGACACGCTCAACGGCGCGCCGGTGAACGGTGCCAACCTGATCATCTCGCTGCAGAATGCGCCGGCCGGCTTCACCATCAACGGCGCCGGTGTGATTGCGGTACCCGCGGGGGCGACGGCGGGCGCGACCAGCCTGACCTACCAGATCTGCGAGAACGCCTCGCCGTCCAACTGCGCCACCGCCATCGCCAGTGTCGTCATCGGTCCCACGGCGGCGAACGACAGCTTCAACGCCACCGGTGGCGCGCCGTCGTTGAGCGGCACCGTGGCCGGCAACGACAACGCACCGGCCGGTGCGCAGTTCAGCGTGACCGGTACGCCGCCGGCCGGGCTCACCCTCAACAGCGACGGCAGCTTCGCCTATGCACCTGCCGGCGGCATCGCCGCGGCAACCTCCTTCCAGTACCAGGTCTGCCTGCCGGCACCGAACGGTGGCGTGTGCGCGACGGCGACCGCGTCGATCGTGGTCAATGCCAATGCGCTGGTCGCGGTCGATGACACCTTCGCCACGCCGATCCCGCCCGGCGCCGGTGGCATCACCCCGAGCGTGCTCGGCAACGACACCTTCAATGGCGGTGCGGTGCCCACCGCGCAGGTCACGCTGAGCCTGGTCGGTGCGCCGGCCGGTGTTGCGATCAACCCCAACGGCACGATCCAGGTGCCGGCCACGGCGGCCGCCGGTCCTCTGGCGCTGACCTACCGCTTCTGCGAGATCGCGCTGCCGGCCAACTGCGCCACCGCCGCCGCCACTCTGGTCATCAGCCCCGATGCGGTGAACGACACGGTCACCACGCCGGGCGGCGGTCAGCCGGCGACTGGCAGCCTGGCCGGCAACGACACCATCGCCAGCGGTTCCACCTACACGCTCGGCATCGCACCGACGCGCGGCACGGCCGTGGTCAATGCCGATGGTACCTTCACCTACACCCCCACCAACGCCAACACCGGGCCGGACAGCTTCACCTACCAGGTGTGTCTGCCGGCACCGAACAACAGCGTGTGCGATACCGCCACGGTCAGCGTCAACGTGCAGGGCAACGTGATCGTCGCGGTGAACGACACCTTCGCCACGCCGCTGCAGCCCGGTGCGACCAGCCCGGCCAGTCTGCTGGCCAATGACACCCTCAACGGTGCGGCGGTGGTGCCGGGCACGGTCAGCCTGGTGCTCACCGGTGCGCCGGCCGGCTACACCGTCAACGCCGCTGGACAGGTCGTGATTCCGGGCGGCGCGGCGGCCGGCGAGGTGACCTTCAGTTACCAGCTCTGCGAACAGGCCACGCCGGGCAACTGCGCCACGGCCAATGTGCAGTTGGTGATCGCCCCCGATGCGGTCGATGACACGTTCGCTGCCACGGCGGGCATCGCGTTGACCGGCACCGTGGCCGGCAATGACAACGTGCCTGCCGGTGCGCAGTTCAGCCTGCTGGCCGGGGCCGCGCATGGCAGCGTGGGCGTCAACGCCGATGGCAGCTTCAGCTATACCGCGCAGTCGGCCTACACCGGGCCGGACAGCTTCCGTTACCAGGTGTGCCTGCCGGCACCGGATGCGTCGGTCTGCGACGCCGCGTCGGTGACGATCAACGTCAGCCCCGGCGCGATCGTCGCCGGCAACGATGACTTCAGCAGCGCGCCGCTGACCGGTGCAGGTGGGCTGACCGCCAGCGTGCTGGCCAACGACACCCTCAACGGCGTCGCCATCCTGCCGGCGCAGGCCACGCTGTCGTTGATCAATGCACCGCCGGCCGGTTACACGCTCGAACCCAACGGCCAGTTGCAGGTGCCCGCCGGTGCGCCGGCCGGCCCCGTCGGCCTGACCTACCAGCTGTGCCAGGCCGGCACCGGCAACTGCACCACCGCGACCATCGCCGTGGTGATCGCCCCCGATGCGGTGGCCGATGCATTCACCACGCAAGTGGGTACAGCGCTCAACGGCACTGTGGCGGTCAATGACAACATCGCTGCCGGTACCACCTTCGCCACCACCGGCGCAGTGCCGCCGGGCCTGGTGTTCAACACCGATGGCAGCTTCACCTATACGCCGCCAGCGCAGTACACCGGTACCACCACGTTCCTCTATCAGGCGTGCCTGGCCGMGCCGCTGGCGGGTGTCTGCGATAGCGCCACGGTCACCCTCAACGTCAACGCCGGCACCCTGGTGGCCAACGATGACGATTTCCGCGCGGCGATCAWCAACCCGGCCAGCGGCGGCACCACCAACAGCGTGCTGGGCAACGACACCCTCAATGGCGCGATTCCGCCTGCGCCTGCCGATGTGATCCTGTCCCTCATCGGTGCGCCGGCGGGGTATGTGCTCAACAGCAACGGCACGATTTCGGTACCCGGCGGTGCGGCGGCCGGCGCGGTCGATTTCTCCTATCAGTTGTGCGAAGCCGCGCTGCCCGGCAACTGCACTACGGCGGCGGTGCGCCTGCTGCTGGCGCCGGTTGCGGTCAACGACACCTTCAGTACGCCGGTGGGTGTTGCACTGACCGGCAGCGTGGCCGGCAACGACAACGTGCCTGCCAATGCCACCTTCAGCCTCAGCGGCACCGCCCCGGCCGGGCTGGTGTTCAATCCCACCGGTGGCTTCACCTACACGCCGCCGGCGGGCATCCAGGGCGCGGTCACCTTCGCCTACCAGGCCTGCCTGCCGGCGCCTGACACCAGCGTGTGCGCCGGGGCCACGGTCACCGTCAACGTCAACGCCGGCACCCTGGTCGCCAACGACGATGACGTCCGCGCCACGCCGATCAATCCCGCCACGGGCGGCAGCACCGCATCGGTCCTCAACAACGACAGCCTCAACGGCACCGTGCCGCCGGCCTCGGCCGACGTCCTGCTGAGCCTGGTAGGCGCGCCATCGGGCTACACCCTGGCGGCCGATGGCACATTGACCATCGCCAGCGGCGTGCCGGCCGGTGCGGTCACGCTGACCTATCAGCTGTGCGAGGCTGCGTTGCCGACCAATTGCGATTCGGCGCAGATGCGCCTGGTGGTCTCCCCGTCGGCAGCCGCCGACGTGTTCTCCACGCCGGCCGGGCAGTTGCTGGCCGGCAATGTCGGCAGCAACGACAATGCGCCGGCCGGTGCGGTCTTCAGTGTCACCGGTGCCGTTCCGGCGGGCCTGCAGTTCGGCCCGGATGGCACGTTCCTGTACACCCCACCGGCTGGCGTTACCGGGCCGGTCGGTTTCACCTACCAGGTGTGTCTGCCTGCGCCGGACAACGCCCAGTGCAGCACGGCCAGCGCCACCATCAACGTCAACGCCGGCACCCTGGTGGCACGGGACGATGATTTCACCGCCACCCCGCTCACGCCCGGCAATAGCAGCGGCACCAGCGTGCTGCTCAACGACACCCTCGATGGCGTCACCCCGCCAGCGGCCAGCAGCGTGATCCTGAGTCTGGTCGGTGCGCCGGCGGGCTACGCGCTGGATGCCAACGGCCTGCTGCAGGTGCCTGCCGGTGCGGTCGGCGGCGCCACCGTGTTGGCCTACCAGGTCTGCCAGAGCGTGCTGCCGAGCAACTGCGCCAGCGCGACCATCCGCCTGGTCGTGACCCCGTCGGCGAGCAACGACACCTATTCCACCGCGGCCGGGCAGGCGCTCAACGGCAACGTGGGCGACAACGACAACGTGCCCGCCGGCGCACTGTTCACCGTGACCAGCGCCGCGCCGCCCGGGCTGACCTTCAGCGCGTCGGGCAGCTTCAGCTATGTGCCGCCGGTCGGCACCACCGGCGCGGTGGGCTTCGATTACCAGGTCTGCCTGCCGGCACCGAATGCGGCGCTGTGCGCGACCGCGCGCGCCACCCTCAACGTCACCGCCGGCACGCTCGCGGCGATCAACGATGACTTCAGCAGTACCCCGATCAATCCGGTCAGCGGTGGCAGCACCCCCTCGGTGCTGGCCAACGATTCGCTCAACGGCACCATCCCGCCGGCGGCGGCCGATGTGCTGCTGACCCTGCAGGGCGCGCCGGCCGGGCTGGGCATCACCCCCGAAGGCGCGGTGACAGTGGCGGCCGGTACCGCGGCCGGGGTGAAGAACCTGATCTACCAGCTGTGCGAAGCAGCGGCACCGGCCAACTGCACCACCGCCACGATCCGCCTGCTGGTGGCGCCCTCGGCAGTGGACGACGCGCTGTCTACGCCGGCCGGGCAGGTGCTCAACAGCTCGGTGGCCACCAACGACAACGCACCGGTCGGTGCGCGCTTCGAGGTGGTGGGCACCGTGCCGACCGGCCTGGTGCTGGCCACCGACGGCACGCTGACCTATACGCCGCCGGCCGGCTTCAGCGGCGCGGTGAGCTTCACCTATCAGGTCTGCCTGCCTGCGCCGGATGCGGGCGTCTGCGCCACCGCCACGGCCACGCTCAACGTCAACAGCGGCACGCTGGTGGCCGTCGACGACACCTTCCCCACGCCGATCGCGCCGGGCGCGCCTTCGCCGAGCGTCCTTGGCAACGACACCCTCAACGGCACCACGCCGCTGGCCACCGAGGTGGTGCTGTCGCTGGTCGGCGCGCCGACCGGCTTCAGCATCGCCGGCGATGGCACGGTGAGCGTGTCTGCCGGGACCGCCGCCGGTGCGACCACGCTCACCTACCAGATCTGCGAGGCGGCCGCGTCGACCAACTGCGATACCGCCAGCATCGCGCTGATCGTCGCCCCGGCACCGGTCAATGATGCCTTCGCCGTGCAGGCCGGGCAGACCGTCAGTGGCAGCGTCGCCGCCAACGACAACCTGCCGATCGGCGCGCTCTACACGGTGCAGGGCACGTTGCCGGCCGGGGTGACGCTCAATGGCGATGGCAGCTTCAGCTATACGCCGCCGGCCGGCACGACCAGCCCGGCCAGCTTCGACTATCGCGCCTGCCTGCCTGCACCGAACGCGGCGGTCTGCGGCACGGCGACGGTGACGTTGAACATCAACAACGGGACGCTGGTCGCCAACGACGACAGCTTCCTACCGATCGCACCCGGCAGCAGCACGCCCAGCGTGCTGGGCAACGACGCGCTCAACGGCGTGAGCCCGCCGGCGCCGGCGAATGTGTCGCTGTCGCTGGTCGGTGCGCCGACCGGCTTCACGATCAATCCCAACGGCACGGTAGCGGTGGCCGCCAGCGCGCCCACCGGTGCGATCACGCTGACCTACCAGCTCTGCGAAACGGCGGCGGCCAACAACTGCGACACCGCCAGCATCGCGCTGGTGGTGCGTCCGGCCCCGGTGGACGATGTGATTGCCGTGCAGGCCGGACAAGCCAATACCGGCACCGTGTCCGGCAACGACAACATGCCGGCCGGCTCGACCTGGAACGTGGTATCGCCGCCACAGGGGCTGGCCTTCAACAGCAACGGCAGCTTCACCTACACCCCGCCGGTCGGCACCATCGGCCCGGTCACCTTCACCTACCAGGCCTGCCTGCCGGCACCGGATACCACCGTGTGCGGCACAGCCACCGCAACGTTGAACATCGCCGTCACCGCCATCGTGGCCAATGACGATACGTTCGCTACGCCGATCTCCACCGGTTCGGCCACGCCCAGCGTGCTGGTCAACGATGCGCTCAATGGGGTGACCCCGCCGGCGGCGGCGAGCGTGCAGCTGCTGCTGGTCGGCGCACCGGCCGGCTTCGTGATCAACAACGATGGCACCGTGCAGGTGCCGGCCGGGGTCATCGCCGGTGCCACCACGCTGACCTATCAGCTGTGCGAGGCCGCCTCGCCGATCAACTGCGCCACGGCCACGATCCGGCTGGTGGTCACGCCCGCGCCGCAGAACGATGCGTTCGCCGTGCAGGCCGGCGGCACCCTCGCCAACGGCAGCGTAGCGGGCAATGACAGCATGCCCGCCGGCTCGACCTGGGCGGTGCAGGGCACCCCGCCAGCCGGGTTGCTGTTCAATCCCAATGGCACCTTCACCTATACCCCGCCGGTGAACACCACCGGGGCAGTCACCTTCACCTACCAGACCTGCCTGCCCGCACCCGACGCCGGTGTGTGTGGCATCGCGACGGCGACGTTGAACGTCAACCTGGGCACGCTGACCGCCGGCGATGACAGCTTCACCGGCATTGCAGCCGGTGGCACCACGCCGAGCGTACTGGGCAACGATGCGCTCAATGGCGTCAGCCCGCCGGCCCCGGCCAGCGTGCAGCTCACCCTGGTCGGTGCGCCGACCGGCTACGCCATCGCCGCCGATGGCACGATCAGCGTGCCGGCCGGCGTGACCGCAGGGGCGGCCACGCTCACCTATCAAATCTGCGAGACCGCCGCGTCGACCAACTGCGATACCGCCACGGTGGCGCTGGTGATCACCCCGACACCGCAGAACGATGCATATTCGGTGCAGGCCGGCGGCACGATCAGCAATGGCAACGTCGCGGCCAATGACGACATGCCTGCGGGGTCCAGCTGGGCCGTGCAGGGCACCGCCCCGGCGGGGCTGATCTTCAACGCCGATGGCACCTTCACCTACACCCCGGCGGTGGGCACGACCAGCCCGGTGAGCTTCACCTACCAGGCCTGCCTGCCGACCCCGAACGCGGCGCTGTGCGGCGTCGCCAGCGTCACCCTCAACATCAACGCCGGCACGCTGGCGGCGGTCGATGACACCCTCAGCGGCGTTGCCGCCGGGACCACCTCGGCAGCCAGCGTGCTGGCCAACGACACGCTCAACGGCACCCGTCCGCCGCTGCCGGGCGATGTGGTGCTCAGCCTGGTCGGCGCGCCGGCCGGCTTCGCCATCACCGCCACCGGCACCATCAGCGTGGCCACCGGCGTGGTCTCCGGGCCCACCGCGATCACCTACCAGATCTGCGAAGCCGCCGCGCCGACCAACTGCGATACCGCCACCGTCACCGTCATCGTGACCCCGACGCCGCAGAACGACGCCTTTACCGTGCAGGCCGGGCAGACGCTGAGCACCAGCGTGGYCGGCAACGACACCATGCCCGCCGGTGCGGTCTACACGTTGCAGGGCACGGCGCCCGCCGGCCTGTCCTTCACCGGCAGCGGTGCGTTCACCTATACCCCGCCGACCGGCACGCCAAGCCCGGTCAACTTCACTTACCAGGCCTGCCTGCCGGCACCGAACGCGGCGCTGTGCGGCACCGCCAGCGTGTCCATCAGCATTGGCACCGGCACGCTGCTGGCCGGCAACGACACGCTCAGCGGCGTCGCCCCCGGGACCGCCTCGGCGGCCAGCGTGCTCGCCAACGACAGCCTCAACGGCGTGTCGCCGCCGGCCGCCGGCAGCGTGCTGTTGAGCCTGGTCGGTGCACCGGGTGGCTTTGCGATCACACCCAACGGCACGATCAGTGTGTCCACCGGCGTCAGCGCCGGCCCCACCACGCTCACCTACCAGATCTGCGAAGCCGCCGCGCCGGGCAACTGCGCTACCGCCACGGTGACGGTGATCGTCAGCCCGACGCCACAGAACGACGCGTTCGCGGTGCAGGCCGGGCAGACGCTGAGCAACAGCGTGGCCAGCAACGACAGCATGCCGGCCGGGTCGAGCTGGGCCGTGCAGGGCATGCCCCCGGCGGGGCTGTCGTTCAATCCCGATGGCAGCTTCACCTATACGCCGCCCGTCGGCACTGCCAGCCCGGTCGCCTTCGTCTACCGCGCGTGCCTGCCGGCACCCGACAACAACGTGTGCGGCACCGCCACGGTCACGCTCAACATCAACAACGGCACCCTGAGTGCCGGGGATGACACGTTGGTGGGTGTACTGCCGGGTGCCACCACCGGCGCCAGCGTGCTGGCCAACGACAGCCTCAACGGCGTATCGCCGCCGGCCGCGGCCGACGTGCTGCTGACCCTGGTCGGTGCGCCGGGCGGCTTCACCCTCAACCCCGATGGCACCATCAGCGTGGGCGCAGGCGTCACCTCCGGCGCCACCACCGTGACCTACCAGATCTGCGAAGCCGCCGCGCCGAGCAACTGCGATACCGCCAGCGTCACCGTGGTGGTCACCCCGGCACCGCAGAACGACGCCTTCGCCGTGCAGGCCGGGCAGACCGTGTCCAACACCGTCGCAGCCAACGACAACACGCCGGCCGGCGCGGTCTTCACCCTGCAGGACAGCGCGCCGGCAGGACTGACCTTCAACAGCAACGGCACGTTCACCTATACGCCGGCCACCGGCGTGGTCGGTGCGGTCAGCGTCGCCTACCAGGTGTGCCTGCCGGCGCCGAATGCCAGCCTGTGCGGCCGCGCGATCCTCACCCTCAACATCAACAATGGCCTGCTGGTGGCCGGCGATGACACGCTCACCGGGGTCGCACCCGGCACCACGTCCGGTGCCAGCGTGCTGGCCAACGACAGCCTCAACGGCGTGTCCCCGCCCGCGCCGGCCGACGTGCTGCTCACGCTGGTCGGTGCACCGGCAGGTTTCAGCATCACCCCGGCCGGCACCCTCAGCGTGTCCAGCGGCGTCACCTCCGGCGCAACCCCGCTCACCTACCAGATCTGCGAAGCGGCCGCGCCCGCCAACTGCGATACCGCCAGCATCACCGTGGTCGTCAGCCCGGCGCCGCAGAACGATGCCTTCAACGTGCAGGTCGGGCAGACGCTGAGCAACAGCGTGGCCAGCAACGACAGCATGCCGGCCGGTGCGGTCTACACGGTGCAGGGCACGGCGCCGACCGGGCTGGCCTTCACCAGCAGCGGTGCGTTTACCTATACCCCGCCAGCCGGCACGCCCAGCCCGGTCGGCTTCACTTACCAGGCGTGCCTGCCCGCACCTTATGGGGCGGTGTGCGGCACCGCCACGGCGACCATCAACATCAACAACGGCACCCTGGTAGCCGGTGATGACGTGCTCACCGGCGTGGCAACCGGTTCGACCTCCAGCGTCAGCGTGCTCGCCAACGACCGCCTCAACGGGGTCAGCCCGCCGCTACCGGCCACCGTGCTGCTCAGCCTGGTCGGCGCGCCGTCCGGCTTCACCATCACTTCCGATGGCACCATCAACGTGGGCACCGGCGTCACCTCTGGCGCTACCACGCTCACCTACCAGATCTGCGAAGCCGCCGCGCCGGGCAACTGCGCTACGGCCACCGCCACCGTGGTGGTCACCCCGGCACCGCAGAACGACAGCTACACGATCCCCGCCGGCCAGCCGGGCACCGGCAACGTATCGCTCAACGACAACGTCCCGGCCGGTGCGCTCTACACGCTGACCAGCGGTGCGGTCGCCGGGCTGGTGTTCAACGCCGATGGCAGCTTCAGCTACACCCCACCGTCGGGCACCACCGGGCCGGTGAACTTCACCTATCGGGTCTGCCTGCCGGCGCCGTATGCCACCCAGTGCGGCGATGCCAGCGTCACCCTGACTCTGTCCGGCTCAGCCAACGTGGTGCTGGCGGTCAACGACGACTTCACCAGCACACCGGTGGACCCGGCGGTGGGCGGCACCATCGCCCGCTCGGTGCTGGACAACGACAGCTTCAACAACGTTTCCCCGCCGCCGGTGGGCAGCGTGGTCGCCAGCCTGACCGGCAGCACGCCGGGGTACACCATGAACAACCAGGGCCAGATCATGGTCGCCGCCGGCGTGCAGCCGGGCCAGGTGCAGTTGGCCTACCAGCTGTGCGAAAACGGCGTGCCCACCAACTGCACCACTGCCATTGCGACCGTGCGCGTGCAGGGCGCGGTCGGTGCACTGTTGGCGGTGGACGACAGCGGCGGCCCGGTCGGCCCTGCGGGTCAGACGCGCCTGTTGAACGTGTTCACCAACGATACGTTCAACACCGCACCGCTGGACCCGGCACAGGTCAGCTTCGCCCCGGTGGCCACCAACGCGCTGAGCGTCAGCGCCGACGGCTGGGTGGACGTCGCCGCCGGCCTGGCCGCTGGCAGCTACAGCACCTCCTACACGATCTGCCTGCTCAACCAGCCCACCGTGTGCGACACCGCGACCGTGAGCGTGACCGTCATCGCCGCCGCACCGGGCGTGGACGCCGAAGATGACCGCGTCCAGCTGCCCCAGGATGGCGTGATCGAGATTGACGTGCTGGGCAATGACCGGGTCAATGGCACCCCGATCGATCCGGATACCGTCACCGTGACCATCACCGCGCCGCCGCCGTACGGCACCGCCACGGTGATGCCGCGTGCGCGCATCCGCTTCGCCGCACTGGCCAATTTCTCCGGCGTGCAGGGCTTTGACTACCAGGTCTGCGATATTGCCGATCCGGCGATGTGCGCCTCGGCCACGGTGACCGTCACCGTTGATCCGAACGTGCTGACCCTGGTGGACGATGCGGTGACCGCGCAGACATCCGGGCCGGTGAAGATCGATGTAATGGCCAACGACAGCGCCCGCACCGCGGTGCTGGACCGGAGCTCACTGCAGGTGATCACCGCGCCGGCGCATGGCAGCGTGCAGTGCACCAATGGTCTGTGTATCTACACACCCGCCGCCAACTTCGCCGGTACCGACAGCTTCCGCTATCGGGTCTGCGACATGTCCATCCCCACCGCGCTGTGCGCCGAGGCCAACGTCGCGGTCACCGTGGCCGGCCAGCAGGCCGTGCTGCGCCTGACCAAGGTGGCGGCCAAGCGCAGCGCGCAGATCGGCGACCTTGTGCGCTACACCGTCACCATCGACAACGTCGGCGAGGTCGACGCCAACGGCGCCACGCTGCTGGATACGCTCCCGCCTGGCTTCGCTTTCGTCAGCGGCGGTTTCGCGGTGCAGGATGCCGACAACGATGCGCGCACCAGCGGCGTGCAGCCGCTGCGCATCGACGGCATCGACGTGCCGGTGGGCGAACGTGCCACCGTGGTGTACTACCTGCGCGTCGGCGCGGGCACCGGCACCGGCGTGCATACCAACCGCATCACCGCCATCGACGGCGAAAACCGCAGCATCGGCAACGTCGCCTCGGCCGAGGTGGATGTCACCACCGATCCGCTGCTGGATGAAAGCCTGATCGTCGGCAGCGTGTTCGATGACCGCAACGGCAATGGCATCCAGGATGCAGGCGAACGCGGCATTCCCGGCGTGCGCGTGGCGGCGGTGGAAGGCCTGCTGATGGAAACCGATGCGTTCGGTCGCTACCACCTGGTCGGCATCCTCGGCGGCCAGGCACGTGGGCGCAACTTCATCCTCAAGGTCGATCCGTCCACGCTGCCGGCCGGGGCGATGTTCACCACGCCCAACCCGCTGGTCCGCCGTATCACCCCCGGGCTGCCGGCGCGCTTCGACTTCGGCGTGCGCATGCCCGACGGCGTGCTGAGCACGGCGGCACCGTCCCAGACGGCAACGCCCCGACCGGCGCGGATCGAACTGGGCCAGGCGCTGTTCGCGCCGGGGAGTGCGCAGCTGGCGGCCGACCGTGCCCCGGTGCTGGACACCGCCGCTCAGGCGCTGGTCGCACGCGGTGGCGGCAGGCTGCTGCTCACCGCCGCACGCGGTGAGGAAGCACTGGCCGGCCAACGCGCCCATGCGCTGCAGGTTGCACTGGCCGCGCGCGTGCCGGCTGCGGTGGCGCACGCAACCCGCATCGAGGTGCTGGCCGCTGACGGCAGCGTGCTGCAGCAGCTGCGGCTGGACGATCCCCCCGAGCTCCCTGCCAACACCGATTCTGCCCGCAGGGAGGACCGCTGACCCATGGACATGACCCTGAGCCAGACACCGCTTCGCACCCTGTTGCTTCGTCATGCCGGCGCCGGTGTGGCGGCCGTGCTGCTGACCCTTGCGCCGGCGATGGCGCAAACGGCATCACCGCCTGCCAGCATCCAGTGCGACGCGGAGAGCTGCCGCAACGCCGACGGCCTGCTGCTGCGCATCGCCGACGACGCCGAAGCCCCGGTCCTGCCGTTGCCCGGTCGTCTCGCTCCGGCGCCAGCCGAGCCGGTGCCGCTGACGCCAGCGACCACGGCCGATGTGGCGGCACCGGGCGGCCAGTTCATGGCCGAGCTGCCCAACGGTGGCGTGGTGTGGGCCACCGAAGATCCCACCATGGTGCCGCCCAGCCTGAGCGTGCAGGCGGCAGCGACGGTACCGTTCGAGAACGGCCGGGTGATCCGCCCGCTGCGTTTCCACAGCTACAACAACTACGCCTCCTTCATCCAGAAACTGGAGGTCACCCTGTACCGCGGCACCGATACCGACCTGGTCACGCCGCTGGCGCGTATCACGCTGCCGTCGGACTATGTCGGCGATGCCGAATGGAACGGCGAGATGCCGGGCAACATCAAGCTGCGCACCGGTGATGAGCTGATCTACGTCGCGCGCGCCTACGGCGCTGGCGGGTCCTTCGATGAAACCCGCATCCAGCGCATCCAGCTGGTGACTCCGGCCGACTTCGACCGTGGCCTGCAGATCACCCGCGAGAACGTGCAGAAGACCCTGGGCCAGGCACTGGACGGCGACAGTGCGCAGGACCTGCAGCTGAGCAACAGCATCTACGGACAGAGCACGCTGCGCCTGCAGAACATTCCCATCCACGGCTCGCGCGTGCGCCTGTACGGCCGCAACCTCGAACCGAACAGCCGGGTGCGCATCAACGGCCAGGACTTCCCGGTCGACCTGGAGCAGAAGTTCGCCGCCGAGTTCCTTGAGCCCGTCGGTCAGCATCGCTACGACGTCAGCGTGGAATCGCGCGATGCGCCGTCGGCCCAGCGACAGCTGGACGTGGATGTCACCGGTCGCTATCTGTTCCTGGTCGCCATCGCCGATGTCACCGTCTCCAAAAACAGCGCCAG
The DNA here is from genome assembly GCF_056400545.1 of Stenotrophomonas sp. P5_A8. Classification (NCBI taxonomy): domain Bacteria; kingdom Pseudomonadati; phylum Pseudomonadota; class Gammaproteobacteria; order Lysobacterales; family Lysobacteraceae; genus Stenotrophomonas; species Stenotrophomonas sp. P5_A8. The sequence continues at coordinate 40,148 of NZ_JBFULB010000003.1, forward strand.
CGGCAACCTGCAGCCACTGGCCGCCGATGATCGCGACGACGACGGCTTCCTCAGCGAGGGGCGGCTGGCGTTCTACCTCAAGGGCAAGATGCGCGGCAAATACCTGGTGACCGCACAGGCCGATACCCAGGACCGCGAGCTCAAGTACCTGTTCCGCGATTTCACCCAGGCCGACGCGCAGGACGTGTTCCGCCGCCTCGACCCGGACCTGTATTACCCGGTGTACGGCGACGATTCCACCACCTACCGCGACGTGGACACGCAGGGGCGCCTGTACCTGCGCGTGGACTGGGACCAGAGCCAGGCGCTGTGGGGCAACTACGCCACCGGCATCACCGGCACCGAATATGGCCAGTACGTGCGCTCGCTGTACGGCGGTGCGTTGAACTGGCGCTCGCTGGCCGCCACCCCGCTGGGTGATGCGCGCTCGCAGCTGAAGCTGTTCGGCTCCGAGGCGCAGTCCGCGCCGGGCCACAGCGAGTTCCTCGGCACCGGCGGCAGCCTCTACTACCTGCGCCACACCGACGTGCTGCCCGGCTCGGAGCAGGTGGTGCTGGAAGTACGCGACCGTACCACCGGCCGCACCGAAACCCGCGCCAGCCTGCAGGAAGGCGTGGACTACGAAATCGACAACCTGCAGGGCCGCCTGATCCTGACCCGCCCGCTGGCCCAGCTCACCCGCGAGAATGTCCGCAGCATCACCCGCGACATGCCGCTGGATGGCTACGACCAGCTGCTGCTGGTGGATTACGAATACGTGCCGCTGGGCTTCAGCAGCGACGATGTCACCTACGGTGCGCGCGGGCGGCAGTGGATCGGCGACCACGTGGCGATCGGCGGCACCTGGATCGACGAGAACCGCAGCGGTGAGAACTACAGCCTCAAGGGCGCCGACCTGACCCTGCAGGCCGGGCGTGGCACCTACCTGAAGGTCGAGCAGACCCGCACCGACGCCACCGCCGCACCGGTGTTCTACTCGGACAACGGCGGCCTGAGCTTCATCCGCCGCAACCCGTACGAAGGTCGGCGCTCGGGCACGGCCAGCGCGGTGGAAGCGCGCGCCAACCTGCGCGAACTGGGCTGGACCGCCCGCGACTGGAGCGTGGGCGCGTGGTGGCGCGACGTGGATGCCGGCTTCTCGGTAGCCCGCCAGGACACCGGCCAGCCGATCCAGGAATACGGTGCGGAATTCCTGGGCTACCTCACCGACGATCTCAGCCTGTATGGCCGGCATACCCGCACCGAGCAGGGTGACCTTGCGCTGGAGCAGAGCCAGCTCACCGCCGAGTGGCGGCTGGGCAACGACGGCCAGCTCACCGGCGAACTGCGCCGCGTGCGCGAAGAGCAGGAACGGCAGGACGTGTCCGCGCTGCTCGCGGCGATCGGGTATCGGCAGCGCTTCGGCTCGTCATGGGAGCTGTACGGCACCGGCCAGGTGACCCTGGATGACGACGGCGGCGCGTACGAGAAGAACGACCTGCTCACCCTCGGCGCGCGTTATCTGTTTGGCGACCGCAGCAGCGTGGGGGCCGAAGTCAGTGGTGGCAGCCGTGGCCATGGCGCCAAGGTCGATGCCGAATACCGCATGGCCCCGGACCACAGCCTGTACGGCAGCTACAGCTACAGCACCGATCGCACCGGCACCGATCCGTTGTTCGATACTGGCCTGCAGAGCGGCTGGACGCTGGGCCAGCGCTGGCGGTTGAGCAACCAGGTCAACGTCTACAACGAAAGCCAGTACCTCAAGGATCGCCGCCAGGACAACGCCGGGCTGGTGCACACCTTCGGCATGGACTTCTATCCCGCGCAGGGCTGGAACCTGGGCTTCACCGTCATGGATGGCGAACTGGATTCGACCGTCGGCCGTATCGACCGCCGCGCCTACAGCGTCAGTGGCGGGCGTACCGATGCGGTGGCGCAGTGGAGCAGCAAGCTGGAGTACCGCCGCGACAGCGGTGCCGAGCAGCGCGAGCAGTGGGTGACCACCAACCGCCTGCTGTACAAGCTCAACGAAGACTGGCGTTTCGCGCTGCGGGCCAACTATGCCGACACCGACGACCGCATCAATCCGCTGGCCGATGCCAAGCTGGTGGAAACCAACGTGGGCTTCGCCTGGCGTCCGCACGACAGCACCGGCTGGGCGGGCTTCGGCAAGTTCACCTATCTCTACGACGTGGCCTCGCTGGGCCAGGAAGGCGGCAACCTGTATGACCAGCGTTCGCAGGTGCTGTCGCTGGAAGGCATCCGCCAGCTCGGCGCGCGCTGGGAACTGGCCGGCAAGCTGGCCTCGCGCTGGGGCGACTACCGCACCGGTCGCGGCGAGGGCGCCTGGCTGGACAGCCGCGCCGACTTCGCCGCCCTGCAGCTGCGCTATCGCCTGTTCGAGAAGTGGGAAGGGTTGGCCGAACACCGCTGGTTGAAGGTGCGCGACGGTGGCGTGCGCAAGGGCTGGCTGGTGGGGCTGGATCGACGGGTAGGGGAGAACTTCAAGGTCGGAGTGGGCTACAACTTCACCGAGTTCAGCGATGACATGACCGAGCTGCGGTATGACCAGAAGGGGTTCTTCTTGAATATGGCGGGGTATTACTAGGCGTCGGTGGGCTGTCGGTAGAGCCGGGCCATGCCCGGCTGGGCCGCCGACTCACCATGCCTCGGTCAATCACGTTGGCGTGGATCCCGGCCATGCCGGGCTGGGCTTCTGACCCACCTGGCGTTGGCTGGCTTGCCATGCATGTGGCTTCGGCATTGTCTGGCCTGCCACGCATCCATCTTCGGCATTGACTGGCCTGCCACGCATGGCGTGGCACTACCGGAGATGGCGGCTTCGGCGGTCGGTTTCGGTTTGCTGTCGGTAGAGCCGGGCCATGCCCGGCTGGGGCCACCGAACCACCATGCCTCGGTCAATCACGTTGGGGTGTGGATCGGGCCATGCCTGGCGCGCTTCTGACCCACCTGGCGTTGGCCGGCTTGCCATGCATGTGGCTTCGGCATTGTCTGGCCTGCCACGTATCCATCTTCGGCATTGCCTGGCCTGCCACGCATGGCGTGGCACTACCGGAGATGGCGGCTTCGGCGGTCGGCTTCGGTTTGCTGTCGGTAGAGCCGGGCCATGCCCGGCTGGGGCCACCGACCCATCGTCCCCGTTCGGCCACGTCGTGGGTAGAGCCGGGCCATGCCCGGCTGGGGCCACCGACCCATCGTCCCCGTTCGGCCACGTCGTGGGTAGAGCCGGGCCATGCCCGGCTGGGGCCACCGACCATGACTGCATCGCCTCGGGCCTTCGGAGGCGGCGTGCCTGAACATCGGGCAACCTTTTCCGGCTGAATGGGTGACGGCGGCGAGCCCGTTCAGCCAGAAAACACGCTCCATCGTCTCATTAAACAGATCAAACTATTGATTTAAAAGGATTGTTTTCCCAATCCACCCCCTCTCGCCACTGTCATCATTTCGCGGTACGTTAGACGAGTGATCAGTGCCAGCGTCCCATGAACAGAACGCTGGAACTTCTTTCCCCTTTAGCAGTCCAAATGCCGGACTGCTAAGATGAGTGCTATGAGCCAGAACACCTCTACTGCCCTTGTGGCAAACAATCTCCCGATTCCCAGTGCGCTCGGTTCGCTGGACGCCTACATCGGTGCCGTGCACCAGATCCCGGTGCTGTCGGTCGATGACGAGCAGGATCTGGCCCGTCGCTTCCGCGACGAGCTGGATCTGGACGCCGCGCGCGAACTGGTCCATTCCCACCTGCGCTTCGTGGTGCACGTGGCCCGTGGCTACAACGGCTACGGCCTTGCGCTGGGCGACCTCATCCAGGAAGGCAACATCGGCCTGATGAAGGCCGTGAAGCGTTTCGACCCGGACATGGGCGTGCGCCTGGTGTCGTTCGCGGTGCACTGGATCCGTGCGGAAATGCACGAGTTCATCCTCAAGAACTGGCGCATCGTCAAGGTCGCCACCACCAAGGCGCAGCGCAAGCTGTTCTTCAACCTGCGCAAGTCCAAGACCCGCCTGGGCTGGATGAACGCGGCCGAAGTGCGCGCGGTGGCCAAGGACCTGAACGTCTCCGAGCGCGAAGTGCTGGAAATGGAATCGCGCCTGTCCGGTCGCGATATCGGTTTCGACGCGCCCAGCGATGAAGACAACGAAAACGCGCCGCCGTCGCCGGCCGCCTACCTGGTGGCCGACGCGGAAGACCCGTCGATGGCCTACGAGCGCGCCGACAGCGAAGACAACAAGCTGCAGCTGCTGCGCGAAGGCATGGCCGAACTGGATGCGCGCTCGCGCGACATCATCCGCCGTCGCTGGCTGGACGCGGACAGCAAGGTGACGCTGCAGGAGCTGGCCGACGAGTACGGCGTGTCGGCCGAACGCATCCGCCAGGTTGAAGCGAACGCGCTGAAGAAGATGAAGGCGCTGTTTACCGCTTGAGCGAGTGAGTCGTTGACTAACGTTAAATAATTTCAGCAACGTGATAATACGTGTCACGTTCGCTGATGTGATTCACGATCCGATGCCAGTTCTATGGCATCGGATTTTTTTTGCTTAGCCGAATTCGAAGCAGCCTTCTAACGATAGAGAAACCCGACTGACTGCTCCGGCATTCCAATCGTCTTGGTACTCGTGGCCGCGTGACGGGAATGCCTTGCAGACCTGCTTGTTGCGAGCTACGCGCCTGTCATCTTTGTGATATGAAATCGGAGCCTCAGGCGGAGGCTCTTTCAGGGAATGGAAAGGATGGCAGGATTTAACAATGGCGGCGACGACTTCGTCTTTGCGAGCCATGGGAAAAATAAGGTTCTTCACCCAACTCCGGGGAAGGCCGCCCGGATCTTCAGGAAGAAGTACGCGTCGTCTCGGTATCCGTAGGCGACGCGCTTGATGACCTTGATCTTGTTATTGATGCCTTCCACCAGGTTCGTCCCGAGAGGCCACCGGCAGTGGGCCAGGAT